>CAZLGN010000011.1:0-22490 GCA_964558865.1 uncultured Methylomagnum sp. | reverse complement strand
AAGCATAAATCATACCCACAACAAAAAAGCCCGCCCCTTCTCTAAAAAGGGACGGGCTTCACAACCACATCAAGCAAAGCAAGTCAAAACACAACCTTCTATATCCATTTTGATTCAGCGGTAAATTTTGAATTGGAAACTGCTAAAATTTGGCAAGGATGCAACGAACGTTGCCAACATTATTCGCAAATTCCACGCCGACGCATTAAAAAAACAAGGATTTCATGACAGAACGTATTTTATTTTTAACGGGTTCACTTGCTGAAAAACAGTTGCGAAGTATTTTAGAAAAAATGCAGCCCGAATTTACTTACACCGTGCATCAATTGGGTTTGAAAGTCGCGGCGTTAATGACGGCGGACATGATTGAACGCAAATTAAAAAACACGTTTGGCGCGACGAAAATTATTGTGCCAGGTCGATGTCGCGGGGATTTAATCGCACTTTCTGAAAAGTTGGACATTCCTGTTGAGCGTGGCACGGAAGAAGTAAAAGATTTGCCGTTGTTGTTTGGTAAGAAAATTCAGATTGCGAATTTAGACAAATACAGCGTGAAAATTTTTGCTGAAATTACTGACGCGCCGAATTTAACCGTGCCTGAAATTTTGAATCGTGCCGCGTATTATCGAAAAAATGGCGCGGACGTGATTGATTTAGGTTGTTTGCCGAGTACGCCGTTTCCGCACATGGAAGAGGCGATTGCGGCATTAAAACAAGCAGGATTTTTGGTGAGTTTGGATTCGCTTGAAACGGCGGATTTATTGCGAGGCGGTAAGGCGGGCGCGGATTATTTGCTCAGTTTGCATGAATCGACGTTGTGGATTGCGGACGAAGTGAATGCCACGCCGATTATTATTCCCGAAACGCATACGGATTTAGACTCGCTCGACCGTGCGATTAACATCATGCAGGCGAAAAATCGTCCATTTATTGTTGACCCGATTTTAGACCCGATTCATTTTGGTTTTACTGCGTCGATTGTGCGTTATCACGAAGTCCGCAAAACGCATCCCGACGTAGAAATGATGCTCGGTGTGGGCAATATCACTGAATTGACGCACGCGGATACGGCGGGCATGAATGCGTTATTGATGGGAATTTGTTCGGAGTTAAACATCAATCACATTTTAGCAACCGAAGTCAGCAATCATGCGGCACGCGCGATTAAAGAAGCGGATTTGGCGCGACGGATTATGTTTGCCGCGAAAGAACATGACACGTTGCCAAAACATATCAACGCGGGTTTGATGGCGTTGCATGAACCGACGGCGTTTCCGTATTCGTTGGACGAAATTCAAGAACTTGCCGCGCAAATCAAAGACCCAAGTTATCGGATTCAAATCAGTTCAGAAGGCGTGCATATTTTCAACCGTGACGGCTTTCACAGTGCGACCGACCCATTTGAATTATTCCCGAAATTGGGCGTTGAAAACGATGGCGGTCATGCGTTTTATTTGGGCGTGGAATTGGCGCGAGCTGAAATCGCCCAAAAATTAGGCAAACGTTTTAACCAAGATCAATCGTTGGATTGGGGTTGCGCGGTGGATTCAACAGAATCTGAAATTGATTTGCACACGTTTAAACCCGCTGGAACTACTTTGCAGAAAAAATCATGATTCAAGAACTTATTGTTACTACCCAAAATGCTGCTGGCATTCCACACCTCGCGCCAATGGGCGTTCACATTCACGGCGACGACATCCTCATTTTGCCATTTCGTCCGTCAACCACCTTGGCGAATTTACTCGAAACCAAAACCGCCGTTTTAAATTATTGCGATGATGTGAGAATTTTTGCAGGATGTTTAACGGGGCGGCGCGATTGGATTTTAAACGGTTTAGTTTTAAATACCGCGTTAACGCACAGCGAAATTGAATTAGTGCGAATCGAAGACGACGACACGCGCCCGACGTTGATTTGTAAAATTTTAAACACAGTTAATCACGCACCGTTTAGAGGATTTAATCGCGCTCAATTCGCCGTTTTGGAAGCGGCAATTTTAGTCAGCCGTTTGAAAATGTTGCCGCTTGAAAAAATTGAAAGTGAAATCGCCTATTTAAAAATTGGTTTAGAAAAAACGGCTGGCGAACGTGAATTAGAAGCGTGGGGCTGGTTAATGGATGAAATTGAAACGTTCAAAATGGAGAATTCAAAATGACGGGAATGTTAGCAAGCGTTAAAAATTTAGTCGAAGCCGAATTCGTTTTAAATGCAAATGTCGATATTATCGATTTGAAACAACCCGAATTTGGCGCGTTAGGCGCATTGCCCGTCGCATTAGTGGCAGAAATCGTGGCAAAAATAAACGGATGTTTGCCCGTCAGCGCAACGGTAGGCGATTTGCCAATGGAAGCGAATTTGATTTTTAACGCCGTTTCAGAAATGGCAAAAACAGGCGTGGATTTCGTCAAAATCGGATTTTTTCCTGAAGGTGATTGGCTTTCGATTGTACAAAAATTGGGCGATTTAACGAAAAACACCCGTTTGATTGCGGTGTTATTTGCTGACACGAAACCCGATTTTGCGATTATTTCTGAATTGAAAAATGCAGGTTTTGCTGGCGTGATGCTCGACACGATGCACAAAAAAAAAGGTTCATTAACGCAAGTAATGACAAATGAAACGATTGCTGAATTTGTCGAACTCGCTAAAACACAAACCTTGATTTGTGGTTTAGCGGGTTCATTGCGCTTGGAAAATATCGCGGAATTGTTGCCATACGACGCGGATTATTTAGGTTTTCGTGGCGCGTTGTGCAATCAACATAATCGAATCGGAGAATTAGATTTGCACGCGCTGCAAGCTGTTCACAATTCACTCATTGCCCAACGTGGTCTAGCAAAAATTTCCAAACCTTGAGTTTCACCCAACAAAAAACGCTGATAACCCGCATAGGCAATCATTGCACCGTTATCGGTACAAAATTCGGGACGCGGAAAAAAAATTGTCCCGTTTTCTTTTTCGACCATTTCAGTAAGCGTGGCGCGAATTTGCGAATTTGCACTCACGCCACCCGCTACAACTAAGGTTTTTAAACCCGTTTGTTGCAACGCACGCCGACATTTAATCGCCAGCGTATCAGCAACAGCGTCTTGAAATGCCAACGCAATATCGGCTTTGTCTTGTTCCGTTTTTTCGCTATTTTGAAACGTATTTAACGCAAACGTTTTCAAACCGCTAAAACTAAAATCTAAACCAGGTCTGTCAACCATTGGACGAGGAAAACGAAAACGCGCTTGTCCTAATTTCGCCAATTCGGATAATTTCACACCGCCTGGATAAGGCAAACCGAGTAATTTAGCGGTTTTGTCGAAGGCTTCGCCTGCTGCATCGTCCAACGATTCGCCCAATAATTCATATTTTCCAACGCTCGAAACGTTCACCAATAACGTGTGTCCGCCAGAAATCAGTAACGCTACAAACGGAAATTTGGGCGGATTTTCCTCTAACATTGGCGCAAGCAAATGTCCTTCCATGTGATGCACCGCGACGGAGGGAATTTGCCACGCCATTGCTAAACTTTGTGCCGTTGCCGCGCCAACTAATAACGCGCCCATCAATCCAGGCCCCGCAGTGTAAGCAATCGCAGTGATGTCTAATTTGGTTAAGCTGCTTTCGAGTAGCAATTGTTTTATCAGCGGAATCAATTTGCGAATATGGTCGCGCGACGCAAGTTCTGGCACAACGCCGCCATATTCGCTGTGCATTTCGATTTGACTGTAAAGTAAATGGTGGACTAAACCGCGTTCGGAATGGTAAATCGCTACGCCCGTTTCGTCGCAGGATGTTTCGATGCCTAAAATATACATAGCGTTTTTGAAAATGAAAAAAGGAAGTTTGAAAAATCATAGTTTAGAATCAAACCTCGACACAAACTTTTTAACTGATTTAACAAAACCAACGACTGCTTTAAACTGTAACTTTTCGCTGCTGCAAACCCTTAATCACCGTGTAATTTATGACCGATTTCAACGAAACCTACGAAGCCGACGAAGTAAAACTTAACAAAAAATCTGAATTATCGTTAATTTGGTTTTTGCCACTAATTGCCGTTTTAGTGAGTAGTTGGCTGATTTACAAATCATTTTCTGAAAGAGGCGAAATTATTACTATCAGTTTTCCCACTGCTGAAGGTTTAGAAGTCGATAAAACTAAAATCAAATACTTAGACGTTGAAATCGGCAAAGTTACTGAAATCAACATCAATAACGATTTAAAAACCATCGTCGTTACCGCGCAAATGAACGCCAGTTCGAGCGACTATTTGAAAGCTAACACCCAATTTTGGGTTGTCCGCCCACAAGTGGGATTAGGCGGCATTTCAGGTTTAGGCACCTTACTTTCTGGGGCGTACATCGAACTCAAACCCAATTCTGGCGAACACAAACACGATTTTGTCGGACTGAATGCGCCGCCACCGTTAAAAGCAAACGCCGAAGGCAAGCAATTTATTTTAGAAACCAATAATCTCGGCTCTATGAAAACGGGAACACCGATTAACTTTCACGGCATTACGGTTGGCGAAGTGTTGACACACGAACTTTCAGCAGCAGCGGATGCCATTCGGCTCACGATTTTTATTCACAAACCGTATGACCAATTTATTCGCAAAAATACCCGTTTTTGGATTGACAGTGGCATTGATTTGTCCGCAAGCGCGGATGGTTTTAAAGTTCGCACAGGCCCTTTGATTTCGTTATTAAGCGGCGGAATAGCGTTTCGCGCTTCTTCTGAAGATGGCATTGAAGCGATTCAACCTGAAAACACCCTTTATCCGCTTTACGATACTTACGAATCGTCCACCCAAATCACTTACAACGATACGCTGCATTATGTGATGTATTTCAATGGTTCCGTGCGAGGATTAACGGAAGGTGCGCCAGTGCAATTGCGCGGTTATCCTGTTGGAAAAGTATTAAATGTGAGTTTGGAATTAGACGAAAAAACCGCTGAAATTCGAATTCCTGTGCTGGTGGAATTACAACCCGAGCGTATTAAAGCCGTACATAAAATGGAAAATGTCAAACCCGAAGCTATGATTAAACAATTGATTGATAAAGGCTTACGCGCTCAATTGCAAACGGGCAGTTTGTTGACGGGACAATTGCTGGTGGATTTAGACTTTCATCCAAAAAGCAAAATTGCTTTAAATGAAACGCAAAGTATTTACCCCGAATTTCCGACAACCGCGAGTTCACTCGATCAATTTACCCATTCGGCAAATATCATTATGGATAAAATTGCAAAATTGCCACTCGAAAATTTGACCGATGAAATCAATAAAACGTTACAAGGTTTGCAAGGCACGACGACGGCGGCGACGAGTACGTTAAATAGCGTCAAAGGCACGATGGGGACGGTGGATAAAACGTTAACGTCCGCCGATAAAACCTTAAACACCGCGCAAAAAGCCTTGAGTAATTTTGAAGCGGGCGCAACGACGCATTATCAGCTTGAACAATTATTGCAGGAATTAACACAAGCGGCAGGGTCGGTAAAACAGCTCACGGATTATTTAGCGCAACATCCCGAATCCGTGGTGCGTGGTAAAACGGAAGAAGGTACAAAATGAGGTCAAAAAGTTGGCGCGGGGCGTTTGCCGTTTATACGCAACCGAAAGTCTTGAGTATGATTGCGTTAGGATTTTCAGCGGGTTTGCCGTATTTGCTGATTTTTTCAACACTTTCTGCTTGGTTGCGCGACGAAGGCATTGAACGTTCGGTGATTGGTTTTTTTAGCTGGGTAAGTGCAACGTATTCCATCAAAATTTTATGGTCGCCGATTGTGGATAAAGTGTGTTTGCCGATTTTAACGCGCTTATTAGGACAACGCCGAAGCTGGATGTTGCTTGCTCAATTGGGAATTATCGGCGGATTATGTGGCATGGCGAGTGTCGATACACATTTGCAGCTTTCAACGATTGCTGCCTGCGCGATATTGGTGGCGTTTTGTTCTGCGACGCAAGATGTCAGCATTGATGCGTTTCGTATTGAATCCACCGACACCGAATATCAAGGCGCAATGGCGGCAATGTATGTGCTGGGCTATCGATTAGCGTTATTAGTTGCGGGTGCGGGTTCCTTTTATATCGCTGAATTTTTCGATTGGCACACGGCGTATTTTGTGATGGCGGTGGCGATGAGTTTTGGTGTCATTACAACATTTTGCCTCAATTCTCCCGCTGTCGAAAATGTTGCTGCATCGTTATCTAAAGCCACATTTTTAAATCAAGTTCGTGATGCCATTATTCATCCGTTCACCGATTTTTTTGCTCGACAAGGGCGTTTGGGTTGGCTGATTTTATTGCTGATTGCGATTTATAAAATGAGTGATGTCACGATGGGCGTAATGGCAAACCCGTTTTATTTGGATTTGGGTTTTAACAAAAAAGACATTGCCGAAATCAGTAAAATTTTTGGCTTTTTCATGACTATTGCAGGCGCAGCATTAGGCGGCGTTTTCGTGGTGCGTTATGGTGTGATGCGCCCGTTATTAGTTGGGGCAATTGCCACAGCCAGCACCAATTTATTGTTTGCCGCATTGGCAAATACAAAACCCGATTTAGTTTTACTCGCGGGCGTAATCAGTGCCGATAATTTGAGTGGAGGATTTGCGACAGCCGTTTTTATTGCCTACTTATCAGGTTTGGCGCGAAGTGGTTACACCGCGACACAATACGCGCTATTTAGCTCATTGATGACGTTCCCCGCGCAATTACTCGGCGGTTTTTCAGGTGTTATTGTTGACCGCTTTGGTTACATAAACTTTTTCATTTATGCGTCTGCGATTGGTTTGCCAGCCATTTTTTTGGTGATTTGGTTTTGGCGACGAGAATGTCAGGAAACTAAAAAAGCCGCGTGAAACTCAACGCGGCTTTGTAAAATTTCCAAACAAAAATGACTCTAATCTTCCAATTGTTGAATTCCGTCAAGCATCCAATTCGCATTAAAGCCTGATTTCGATTTAATGAAATGCCACACTTCAAGCACTTGATTCGTTTGTGTATTTGCCGCTTCACGAATAATTGAATCAAATAAAACTGCGACTTCAAACTGAGAACTCAATTCACGCACTTCTAATAAATCTGCGTCTAAATTCAAAATCTCCGTGTTATTGGTTTCGTTTGAACTTTTGAGCTGTTCTTGAATTTCGGCAAATACTTTGTCCGTCGCCAAACCGCGAATTTCAGCAAAATCGCGAGCATCCCAAGCGTGTTGCAAATCCATATAACGGTGTTTCACTGTATCTAAAAACGCTGCCGTATCAAAACCTGCTGGAACTGCCGTATCACGCGATTTAGCTAAATTCACTTTTGATGCTGAAACGGTCGATTCGCCTTTCTCAAACATAATATCGGTATTGAAACTAGCTGAACTACCACCCGATGCGGCGGGAGCTGCGTAAGCAGGTTCATTTACCGTGCGTTGATAATTCGGTTGCGACGTTGGCGTGGCGGGATTTTTTTTTGCAAAAAAGAACCGATAGGCTAAATAGCCCAAACCGCCTAACAACAAATAACCGAAGAAACCGAAGCCGCTAGATTTGGTCGCGCCACTGTTATCAGCATAAGGCATGGGCTGTGCGTAGCCCTGATTTTGTTGAGGCATTGGGGCGGGTGCATATTGTGGTGCAGCAGCAGGTTGTGCGTATTGTTGTTGTGGAGCAGGTGCGTAACCTTGTTGCACTGGCTGCACTGGTTGCGGTGTGGGTTGCGCGTATTGTTGTGGTTGAACAGGTTGTGCCGCCTGTTGTTGTGCATAACCTTGGTTATTATTCACGGGTTCTGAATTTTGTTGCGGTGCGGCGGGTTGCTCTGAACTTCCTCCCATCATCGAACCCACTAAACCGCCAACGGCTAAACCTGCTGCCGCGCCCATCGCACGATCTTTCCATTTTTGGGAATTCGTTTGTTGTTGCGGCTGATAATTGGGCGCAGGGGCTGGGCGACTGGCGGGCGATGGTGCAACACGGCTAGAAGGGGGTAAATCGGCGCGTTTCATTGGCGCACTGTAAGAAGATTTACTGCCAAATGATGAGCCACCACCAAAACGCTTTGCTTCAACAGCTGTGCTGCCTAATGCCAAAGAAATCAATACAATACTGTTCACGAATGCACGGGTTTTCTTATTCATAAAATTCACAATTCCAATTGGATAATTAAAAAAAATGGCGCGAATAATCGCTGCTACACAATAACAAATCTTACGCGGGGCGACACGTTTTTAAACAAGTGAGGTTAATAAAATGCGCGTTATAACCAATCCAATCAATCCTAATGGTATCGCAAAACGTAGATACTTAATGGTTTCTGGAATTACAAATGGATTTGAAAACCAACGATCTGTATTTTGCGGATTGAACAGTGTCACAGAAAATAAAATCATGGTTATTTGATAGCCTGAACCAATGACAATAAGCTGCATAATAATCGCGTCCGAGGGCAACATCGCGTAGCGTGACGAGTAAGTAAAACTAAGCGCGACCAATGCTAGAACGGAAGATGACCAATACCCTAATCGTGTATCGATAGCAAATCTCATATAGAGAGTACCGATTGTAGGAATGAGCATAACCAGAAAAAAAGGAATGAGTATCGCAAAAAGATGTGCCGAAGGTTCCCGCGTAATCGCAATGTCAGCTTGCATTTCGGGGAAATACTGACCATCCCATCCTCGCTTGAATGACCGAACAAAATTGATTTTCTTTGCTTGCCAACCAGATAAGCGCATATCTTTACTCAAGCCTGAATTATTGATGTCATACTGATCCTGTGTAAGTACAATTTGATTAGTTTTATATCTTTCCGACGTAATTAGAACACTTAAATTTTGAGTGTCAAAAGGAAAAGCATTTAGTTCATACTTGGTGTCAAAAATAGCTTTTACCCTTTGAATATAAGTCACCATACCATCGGCATTTATAAAAACACCGTGTTCAGTGCCTTGTATTGTTGCATTTCCTAATATCAATTTAGGTGTCCAAATAGTTTCAAGTTTTTTCGTTGCCTCTTCATGGCTAAACATCAAGCGATTTGTTCCCATCGTTCGAGAATCAAAAGTAAGTTCTGAATCTTTCCAGCGTAGACGTAAATCAAGAATCGCCTCAAAAGAATTTGTTTGATCATTGATTTTTGAAATGTTGATGACAAAAACAGACACGCCAATTTTTATTGGACGTGGTGCATTTTCAGGTGCTTGCAAAACCTCTGCATGTAATAGATCATTGGACAGCAACAATAAAATGAAAAAACATAGGAATTGGCGAATCATTTCGGTAGCTCCGCCATTTTTTCGGCAGGACGAACAAACATCACGCTAATCGTAACAATAACAACACCAGCAATTACCAAGACTTGTAATAACGCAAAAGCAATAGCGCGTATTACAGCCGCCGCCATTTGATTATGATAAGTATCAAAATTCTGTGCTGCGATAATCACTCCGATGTTATCACCTTTATAATCTTGCAACGGCATAGTGACAATACCATAATCTTTTCCATTGATTGTTTTTAGCATCATTTTAACTTCTATGTCCGATGTCAATAAATCTGGAGTCACTATCGGTTTTAAAATGTTCCAGTCCGTTGCTTCAATGTTTCTAAATCCTGCAATAATTCTTTCCGCATCAGGTGGTGGAAGTGACGTTGCAATTCTGGAAATCATGTCATTATTTACAAATGCTCCGACTTCAAATCTAGTATTCTTTTTCACGCTTTCTAAAACGGTCATAAAACTGGTGCCGACTTCGAAACTGCCAATGTAACCATCGGCATCTTTAACCAAATCTATACCACGAATACTAAGACCTCTCTGCCCAATTTCGATTCCTTTTCGGGGTTCATGCTCTTTATTGGTATTAACTACCATTTCACGAAAACTACTTACGTCTTTTCCTCGCCCATCTCCAGGTGCCAAAATACGCAGAAATGATGTTGCTGGTGCAGTATGAAACTGTCCTTCTAATACACCGTAACGATCTCGCTGAATCAAAAACGAAGGCTGCAACATACCCAATAGCTTTTCGTGATTATTAGCACGAAAAGCCTCTTTAACCGATGGTAAATTAACAATCATCGACGCGCTCGCGGCGGCTCTATTCATCTGACTTTGTAAATCATTTTGAAGAAGCGTGGCAACTGAACTAAGCTCTCTTTGCTTACAACCGTTAAAAACGGCTTGATGACTGACTATTGACGAATAGGCTGAAATCGCCGCCATAAAAAGCGTAGCTGGAATAATGATGAATAGCACTTTTTGGTATTGTGTGGCTAATTTTTTCACTTTTATCCTTGAATATATAACGTGATATTTTTTGTCTTATAAATATTTTGTGGTAGATTGTAAATCATCTTATAAATTCAACCAATTGAAATACAAATACAAAATTTAGAAAAACTCGCCATTTATAACGGAATGTAAATGGCTTAACTCGACCGCCGTCACAGTGGCTATTGTTATGCTACTATTGTCACTAGTTACAAAAAATTTGACGGCAGTTGAGCAGTTGGTTCATTGCAGCGTAATAACTTTAGATTAGATTAAAATCAAATTAAAATGATGACAGATTTTTCATATTTTTCTAGCAAATCCACGATTCTCGTTGTAGATGATACATACAGCAATTTAGTGTTATTGAGCCGTTTTCTTAGCGAGAGCTACAAAGTAAAAATCGCAAATAGCGGAAGAGCGGCTCTTAAAATAGCTCAATCGGATATGCCATTAGATTTAATCCTTCTCGATATTATGATGCCAGAAATGGACGGCTATGAAGTTTGTCGAATCTTGAAATCGGATAACCGCACTAAGAAAATCCCGATTATTTTTCTGACCGCTAAGGTAGAGGATAATGATGAAATTAAAGGGTTCGAACTCGGAGCAGTGGATTACATTACAAAGCCGATTAGCCCGCTGATTTTAATGTCACGAGTAAAAAATCATTTAAAAGTGAAAGAAATGCAGGATTCCTTGCGTGACCAACGCGAATGGTTTCATGGCATTGTTGAATCTACGCCCGATGCACTGCTTGTCGTTGATGAAAAGGGCGATATTGTGTTGTGTAATTCGCGTGCCGCTGAGGTGTTTGGTTATGGTTCGAGTGAATTGTACTTTAAAAAAATTAGGGATTTGGTTCGCAACAATAAGGGAATAAAAAAAGATGGTAGCGAATTTCCAGCCGAAGCGAGTTTCAATAATTTACCCAATTTAAATATGAATCAAGGGGCTTGTACTTGCGTTTTGGTACGCGACATTACGGAAAATGAGCGTGTAAAAAATGAAATTTTGGCAGCAAAAGAACTCGCCGAAGAAGCCAATCAAATGAAATCTGATTTTTTGGCGAATATGAGTCACGAACTTCGTACACCGTTGAATGCCATTATTGGTTACAGCGAAATTTTACAAGAAGATGCGGCAGATATTGGGCGGTTTGAATTTGTGGCGGATTTGAAAAGAATTCACAGCGCGGGGATACACTTATTACAGCTTATTAACGACATTTTAGATTTGTCGAAAATTGAGGCGGGAAAAATGGATGTATTCCTAGAGAAAATCAATTTGAATCACCTAATTCAAGAGGTAGAGACGATTATTTTGCCGATGATGGTGAGAAATAATAATCAGTTTGTGATTGAAAAAAAGGATTTGCTGTTCGATACGATGCACGCAGATGTTACAAAATTAAAACAAACATTGTTTAATTTGCTGGCGAATGCCGCGAAATTTACCCATGAGGGCGTGATTACGTTAAAAATTAGCAATTATATTCGCGGTGAAAACGAGGAAGAACGAATCATCTTTTCAGTCTGTGACACGGGCATTGGTTTGACGGAAGAACAGCAAGGGAAATTATTTTGCAATTTTTCGCAAGCCGATGCTTCGACGACGCGAAAATATGGCGGTACGGGCTTAGGACTGGCAATTAGTCAGCATTTTTGCCAAATGATGGGGGGTGATATTTCTGTCAGAAGCGTAATTGGTGTAGGTTCAATTTTTACAATTGACTTGCCTGTAGTAGTTGTACAAAATGGCGAAAATTGAAAAACTTAGGAGCAAGTGCTTATGGCAAAAATACTTTTAGTTGAAGATGATGAAATTAACCGCGATATGCTATCACGCCGTTTAACACGCAAGAGTTATACGGTTGTTTTTGCATTTGATGGTAAAGAAGGCGTTGAAAAAGCGATTTCTGAAAAGCCAGATTTGATTTTAATGGATATGAATATGCCAGAAATGGATGGATTAGAAGCGACGCGCTTGATTAAGAAAAATCCGATTACGGCACATATTCCAATTATCACATTGTCGGCACATGCGATGCCGTCTTATGTGGCAAAAGCAAAGGTTTCTGAAGGTGGCTGCGATGATTATGATACAAAACCTGTCGATATTGATCGTTTGATTGGAAAAATTGAAGCCTTATTGAAGCGATAACCCTCTATTTACGCTAACAAACAATTGGCGCGAAACCGCCGCCAATTGTTCGAAAATTGGTCGTTTGACCTTGGTATAAACGCGCACACGTCAGTTGAATTTTATTGTGATAAACATAAGCGCGTAAATCCATTTTGAACGTTTCGAGTGCGTCGTTAATCAAAATTTGTTGCGTACTCGGCGACACTAATGTTTGAGCCACATAATTACCTGCCAAAATTTCCCCAAAAACCCGCTTTGTTAATTTATCGCCTCGATATGCGGCTTTACTGCCGTAGCCTTTTGCAGGTTTGAAAAATAACTTTTTTCGTCCTGCCCACAAATCCGCTGCATTTTTTGCCTCGACTGAAATCGTTGGCGCGATACCGTTAAGCAAAATTAGGCGCGTTTTTTCAGTAATACCGAAAGATTTTAAGATAGCGGCATTACTCAAAATGGTTAAATTTCGTTTATCGGCATAAAGCGCGTGCGCTCGTGGATGCGGCGTAATCACGACATTGTCGGCTAAATATGCAGCAGCTAAGGTTTGTTGATTTTTTTCAAGCAACGCAAAATCCGTCAAACGGTTATAAACCAAATCAATCGGTGTATTTTCATGCCAAAGTTTTTGAGAGTGATAACGCAAATTTTCAGGCGCACAAATAATGGCATGAATGCCGTTTTGCTCAAAAAGCTGTTTGAATAACACAAATTCCGCATAAAGATATTGCTGTTCGGGTAACTCATCAACGATGGCGACAGTTTTTAGCGGTTGCAAAAAACCGCGTGAAAGCTGCCATTCGTTTTGAAACATTTCAACAAATTGGGTTTCTATTTGCGCGTCAAACATAATCGAATTCAACAACGCGCCACCCGCATTAGTATTGATTTCAATTAACTGTGGTTTGCCATCCCCGTCAACATGAAAATCGTAACCCAAAAAAACGCCGTGAGCTTTCGGAACAAAACGTGCCGTAAATGGCGCGTAAGTTGAAATATGATTTTGATAACAGGGCAGGGCGATGACCGATTCAATCGCGGTAATAATTTCACGTTGCTGTTCGAGTACCGATTTAGGAACAAAAGCGGGTGAATTTGCACAAATGTTTTCAGGCAATGGAATACCGAGACGCGCTAACGAGTCTCGATTTAATAAATGGTGAGGATTCAAAATTATTTTTTAAGGATTTTTTTCATTAACGCCGATTGACGTTCAGGCTGTGTTATTGCTGTTTGCAAAACAACGGGCGCGGGTTGTGGCGTGACAAGCGTCGAAATAAGAGATTCAGGAACTATCACAGCAGGTTCTGGAATTATTGTGGCTGCTTGTGGGGTAATTATCGGCGCAACAGTAACGTGAACGGGTGTAGAAACCGTGGTGTAAGTATTAAAACTATCGTTTAGCGATTGCGTTAAATCTTTCGCTTTGCCGAGTAAATTGGCTAGTTGCGCTTTGGTTTTTTTGTTCCAACCAGCAGGGTCACTCATCGGCAACATCATCCGCGAAAAGGTCAGATTTTGTTCAAATAGCGCGGGCAAATTTTCAATTAAATGCAGTTGTTTTTGACGTTTTGTAAGAGAACGAAGAGTAATTTTAGCGACCATTTTGCTAAATAAAACGTGCAGTGGAATCATAAATGCCGCCGTCGTTAATAGCATGGCAGAGCCAACAATCGGATCAATTAACAATTCCAAAAATCCCATTCCCCCCACTTCAGCAAAAACAGCGAGCATGGCAAAAAATCCCAATACCACCAAACTTGAAAAAGTCGAACCTTCTTTCCAATGAAAAATAGCTTGTTTGACTTCTTGAATAACCACGCGCTCAACATCGAGAATACTTTTTTCCAGCGAATGCAAAACACGATATGTGCGTTGCAAACCCGCATTTGCAAGGCGTTGTTCCAACGATATAAAGTCGGCAGATGTTTGATTTTCAAGTTGCGAAGTGCCAATAAACTGTCCGATAGTTAATCCCAAATCGGCTAATTTTTTCTGCCATGTTGCCGCGCTAGAAATGGTGTCATCGAACAAAAAGACCAATTTATTGCTGTCTTGTTGTTTCACTAAAGTTGTAATTAAGGCTTTCGCTAAATCGGTAGTCGAATTGAAAATATCACAAAACACTAACACCACATCCGATTGTTCCATGCTGTAAGTGGTGAGTAAATTACTGATTTCAAAATTGGTCGCATGAATAAAATTGGGAATATCAATAATCAATTTACTTTGCAAGCGTGGACTATTTAGTGTTTTCAATTCCAAATGCGTGTTAATGCGTTCGCCTTCGCCTTTTTGTAATTGCTCAATTTTTTGACTAATACGATAAAACGGATAGCGATAATCTACGTCCAATGCTGTAGCAGGCAAAATAGTTTGGTTCGCTTGCGGATTGTGCAACAAAACCGTGGTTTTGTGAGTTGGCGAAAGTTCAACGTTTAAATAACGTGCTAAAAAAGTTTCTTTTGCGCCCGAATTTCCTCCAATGATGCTAACAATTGGCCACCACGAAGTTTGAATAGCCGTTGTACTGTCGTTTTCAAGAACGCCTAAATCAAACTCAAATTGATCCAGTTCGTGAAATACTTTAATGGCATTTTGTAAAATAGGATTTTCTACGGCAAACGTACTTTGAAGGGTAATTAAATGTTTACTAGCGGTTTTTTCAGTCATTCGCGGCACCTAATGAAGTAAAAATTGAAGGCGCAAAGAATACCTAGAATAACGGCATAATGCAAAAAGCTGTCATTGCGTTGTAACCGTTTATCACCTAGTATTCGCGCCATGATTTTACAAATTCGAGTCGTTTTAATTTTTCTTTTAGTGTTGCTGCAATTTGCGGCACCACTGATTCACGCGCATAAAAATAGCGCGAGCAATTTTGGTACGTCGATACATTTGCCCGAATTTGAACAAGTTGATACGTTATTAAAATCCGTGGTATCTGAATTTACCGCACCGACGAATCACGATGAAGATATTGTGGCAATTAGCACAGGCATCAAAAATGAAACGCTTCAATTTTTACAGACGGACAACACCATTTTCGTCTTGTTACTCAGTTTGATTTTCATAGCAAAAACACAAATTTTACTATGCTGCTTGTCGTCAAAAACTGAACCCATTCTAAAGTCCCATTTTTTAAATTTAATATCGCCTCGCGCCCCGCCTTTTCTCTACGTTCGTTAATCGTTTAGTCACACAACGCTGTTATGCTTTGTATCATTTTTACAAACAACGTGGAATGCTCATGTTTTTACCCTTTTTACTTTCATTACTTTTAACGCCAATTTTCGTCTACGCCGATAATTTACCGCGTGTCGAACATCACGATCCGCTAGTTATCGATGCACAACTTTCATTGGCGCAATTAGTCGATTCAACCTCGGCAAAATATCCCGATGCACAATGGCTTTCTGCTTTAGAAAATGAAGCTACAGCTATTAAACAACGTGGCAATAGTTGGTTTTCAGGTGCGGCACAGGCTTCGTATCGTTTTCAAGAAGCCAGCAGTTTGCATTTGCATTACAACGATGCCACGGTGCAAGTGCCGTTGTGGAATTTAGGACAACGTGATGCAGAACAACGGGTTGGCGATAAAGCACAAATTAACAGCACAATGCAAGCCGCCGCCACAAAATGGCGCGTCGCAGGTTTAATCCGCGCGGCATTGTGGGATATTTCGTTGCAAGAATTACGCTTGCAACAAGTTCAAACGGAACTCACTGCCGCCGAAGAACTTGTTAAAGACGTAAAGCGTCGAGTTCGAGCAGGCGATTTAGCCGAAACCGATTCACTTTTAGCGCAAACCGAAGTCTTACAAAAACGTTCTGTACTGACACTTGCCGAAGCGGAAGTGATGCACGCGCGTAAGCGTTTCAATTCAATTTCTCAAGATACAAAAGTCCCCGCAAATTTCCAGGAATCACTGACTAAGCAAAAAGAAATTGAACAAACGCATCCCGTGTTACAAGCGATAAATTCACAAATTGAACGCAAACAAGCGGAGTTAGAAGCCTTACAACTTGTCGGTTCGGGACAAAGTAGTATTGTCGTTGGGATTAACAGCGACCGTTACACCGCAGGAAAAGGCGGAGCAGAAGTCAGTAATAATATGGAAAGTGGCAGTATCGGAATCAACGTTCCGTTTGGTGGTGAAGCGCATTTAGCTCCACAAACCGCCGCATTAAATGTTGAACTTAACAAATTACGCGCTGAACGCGATCAACTTTTTCGAGATTTAGAGCAAGCGCATCACGAGGCGGAACATAATTTACAAGTCAATCAAGCCGAATTAACAATTTCAAATGAGTTAAAAGTGGTTGCCGAAAAACATTTGAAAATGACACAGCTCAGTTTTTCAGTCGGCGAAATTGATTTAATCGATTTGTTAAAAATTCAATCACAAACCCAACTTGCTGTTTTAACCGCTAAAGAACGTGCGGTTATCGTGCAACGTGATTTTGCCCTTTACAATCAAGCCGTCGGAGTTTTGCCATGAAACGTTTTTTAAATTTCGTCGGGGCGCATGGCGTGCGCCCGCAGACACACATCGCCCATAATCAAAAAATTGTTAATTGGCGGGCGGATGCAATCCGCCCCTACATTTTGATGTTGAGTATATTAGGTTCACCTACTTTCGCCGCTGAAAACGCCGTGCAATTAACCGCAGAACACATTGAAAAATTAGGCGTAGTGGAAGGAAAACTGGTGCGCGTTTCAGAAATTCCCGTTTTATTTGCACCTGCAAAAGTCCTTATTCCGCCTAATAATGAATATGTCATCAGCGCGTCGCAATCGGGAATTGTCAATCAACTCAACGCTTCGCTTGGTGACGAAGTGAAAAAAGGCGATGTTCTCGCGCAAATTGATAGCCCAAATTTATTGAGTTTGCACAGCAATTATTTGAAAGCAAACAGCGCATTGCAGTTAGCAAATTCAGCGTATCAGCGTGATAAATCTTTAGCAAAAGACGGGATTATTGCCAATCGTCGTGTGCAAGAATCGCAAAGCCAATTCAATGCGGCATCACTCGATGTTCAAGAAGCAAAAAGTCTTTTGGAAATTTCGGGCGGCAAGGCGGATGGAAAATTGAGCAGTCATTTGTCGATTCGTTCACCCATTTCAGGCGTAGTAATTGAGCGAATGGTTGTCGCGGGAACGCGGATTGATAACTTAACGCCGCTTTATCGTGTCGCAAATTTGAATACATTGTGGTTAGAAATTGCGATTCCACAAGAACGCATTTCAGAAATAAAAATCGGTGATCAAGTGGATATTGAAAACACCGAATTTAATGCTGAAATTAGTTTGATTGGGCAAAGTGTGAACGTTGAAAATCAAACGATTTTGGCGCGAGCAGTGGTGAAAAATGCGCCCAAACAAATTCGCGCGGGACAAAAATTAAATGTTCAAATCAATCAAATCAGTAAACAAAATGCCTTTAAAGTACCGAATACCGCGATTGCTCAAAACGACGGAAAAGCCTTTGTTTTCGTGCGAAACACCAGCGGATTTTTCGTAAAACCTGTGACGCAAATTGGCAAAAAAGACGATGAAACGATTATCAGCGGCGATTTTAAAGGTGACGAAACCATTGCATTAAAAGGCGCGGCAGTCTTAAAAGCAAACTGGCTAGGCTTAGGGAGTGGTGAATAATGTCGCACTTAATTCGTTTCGCACTCAGTCAGCGGCTGTTGATGATGGTGTTTGTGTTGATTTTGGCGGGAGGCGGTTTTTACGCTTATAAACATTTACCGATTGATGCGTTTCCTGAAGTGTCGCCGACACAAGTTAAAATTATTGTCAAAGCGGCGGGAATGACTCCCGAAGAAGTCGAGGCGCGAATTACCGCGCCGATTGAAGTCGAACTACTCGGCATTCCGCATCAAAGTATGTTGCGTTCAACGGCAAAATACGCGCTAACCGACATCACGATTGATTTTGAGGAAGGCACCGATATTTTTTGGGCGCGACAACAAATCGCTGAACGCTTAAACGGCATTTGGGCAAATTTACCCGCAGGAATTGAAGGCGGTATTGCACCAATGACTACGCCGTTGGGTGAAATGTTTATGTTTACCATCGACGGCGGCGATTTAACGTTGATGCAACGCCGCGATTTACTCGATTGGGTGATTCGTCCTGCATTACGCACCGTTTCGGGTGTAGCAGATGTGAATGCGTTAGGCGGATTTGTTCGCAGTTTCGAAGTAATTCCTGACAATATGAAAATGTCGGCGCGGGGCATTACGATTGCCGATTTAATTAAAGCCTTAGAAAGTAACAATAAAAACGACGGGGCAGGGCGTTTAACCGAAGGTGAAGAAGCGTTAATTGTGCGTGCCGAAGGGCGAATTAAGACGTTGGACGACGTGCGTGAAATTATCGTTAGTGGCGCGGGCGAATCACCTGTGAAAATTAGTGATGTTGCAGTAGATGTAAGAATTGGCTCGCTTACTCGTTACGGTGCCGTGAGTAAAAATGGTGTTGGCGAAGTCGTATCAGGCGTGGTTTTAAGTTTGCGTGGCGCGAATGCACGGGCAACCGTTGAAGGCATCGAAGCAAAACTCGCTGAACTCGCGCCAAGTTTGCCAAAAGGTGTGCATTTAGACGTATTTTATAATCGTGGACACTTGGTAAATCATGCCGTTGACACGGTGACACACGCGCTCGGTGAGGCGATTGCGTTGGTGTTAGTTTTATTATTGTTATTTTTGGGAAATCTCAGAGCCGCGATTGTGGTGGCAATCGTTTTGCCGTTGTCGGCATTATTTACGTTTATTTTGATGAACGTCATGGGTATGTCGGCGAACTTGATGAGTTTGGGCGGTTTAGCCATTGCGATTGGCATGTTGGTAGATGCGGCGGTGGTGGTGGTTGAAAATTTAATTACCAATTTGGCGCACGTTAAAACAGCTCAACGCTTACCGCGTCTGCACGTTATTTATCGCGCTACCGACCAAGTTGCTAGCTCCGTTACGTCGGGGATTCTGATTATTATTATCGTATTTTTGCCGCTGCTCACGTTACAAGGTTTAGAAGGAAAATTATTCACGCCTGTGGCATTGACGATTGTATTTGCGTTGAGTGGTTCGCTGATTTTATCGTTGACCGTGATTCCCGTTGTTGCTTCGTATTTATTAAAAGAAGTGTCGCATGAAGAACCGTGGCTGCCGCGAAAATGTCAGCAACTTTATCAACCGTCATTAGCGTGGTGTTTGGATAATAGTAAAAAGATATTTATCGCAGTCGGCGGAATGTTAGCCGTGACGGTGTTAGTTTTTGGGCAAATCGGTAGCACGTTTATGCCAACAATGGACGAAGGTGATTTGATAGTTCAAATTGAAAAATTGCCGTCGATTACCTTAAATCAGTCGGTGATGTTGGATGAACAAATTCAAAAAAATCTACTCAAAAATATCCCTGAAATTGAAACGATTGTTGGACGTGTCGGTTCGGATGAATTGGGTTTAGATCCGATGGGTTTTAATGATACGGATACGTTTTTGGTTTTGAAACCCAAAGAACAATGGACGGTGCCGAACAAAGAAGCCTTAATTGAAAAAATTCGTACCGTGATGGCAGGAACACCAGGTTTGGCGTTTAGTTTTACGCAACCGATTGAAATGCGGGTTTCAGAAATGTTAACGGGAACGCGCGGCGATGTAGCCGTGAAATTATTTGGTTCGGATTTGGCGGTTTTAAATGAAAAAGCGCATGAAATTTCCGATGTTTTAAAAGAAATTCACGGCTCAAGTGATGTCGTCGCAAAACAAAATGACGGGATGAAATTCTTACAATTAAAGATTGATAAAACCGCCGCTGGGCGTTTTGGTTTGGATAGCGACAGTATTGAAACCTTGTTGCGTTCAGAAGTTGAAGGGTTGAAATTAGGTATTGTGCAAGAAGGCATCCGTCGCACACCGCTGATTTTACGCGGCGATAGTACAACTTCGGATTTCGACAGTTTGCAGATTTCATTACCCAATAATGGCGGGCGAATTCGTGTAACGGAAATTGCGAAAATTGAACAAGTTGAAGGCGTTGTTGCTATTGGGCGCGAAAAAGGTCAACGTTTTACGGTGATTCGTAGCAATGTCGAAGGACGCGATTTGGTGGGTTTTGTAGATGAAGCGCGTAAAGCTGTAGCAGAAAAAGTCAAATTGCCGACAGGTTACACCGTAGAATTTGGCGGACAATTTGAAAATCAACAGCGTGCCGCAAAAACACTTTCAATCGTGATTCCGATTTCGTTAGGACTGATTTTTTTGTTGTTATTTTCAACATTTGGTTCGGTGAAACAAGCCGTTTTGGTGTTATCCAACATTCCGTTGGCGATGATTGGCGGCGTATTCGGCTTGTGGATTTCAGGCGAATACTTGTCTGTTCCCGCATCAGTCGGTTTTATCGCACTTTTGGGCATTGCGGTTTTAAATGGTGTAGTGATGGTGAGTTATTTTAATCAATTGTTGGCGACAGGAATGGAGGTGGCGAAAGTGGTTATGGTCGGTTCGTCACGGCGATTACGTCCTGTTTTGATGACGGCAAGCATCGCAGCATTCGGGCTGATTCCATTACTATACGCAACAGGCCCTGGGTCAGAAATTCAACGCCCGTTGGCGATTGTGGTGATTGGCGGCTTGGTTTCATCGACATTTTTGACGTTATTTTTACTGCCAATTTTGTTTCGAATGTTTGGACAAACCAAAGGAATTGAATCATGAACAAAGCCTATTTAGTGACGCTAAACGTGCCGCCCGCTTTAGAAGAAATGGTGGTAGATTTTTTATTACTGCTGGAATTTGAGCAGGGTTTTAGCAGTATGCCTGTTTCGGCGCATCATCACGAAAACAAAGGTTTATCCGTTGCGGAACAAGTCACTGGCAGACAAAAAAAAATCGGTTTTCAAATGTATGTAAGTGGCACGGATTTAGCTAGCTTATTAGTGAATTTACGCGAAGGTTTTACGGGATCGGGCATTCAATACTGGGTGTCGCCTGTATTAGAAAACGGGGTGTTTTAACGTGATTTACCCCGTTATTTGATTTACAATGCAGTTCCAGTTGCCAATCACATTGGTGATAGATATTTAGCAACACATTTTTGTAGTTTTACAACTCAGATTAAAAACACATTGCACTCACTTGTTAGATATACTATATTTTTTACAGCTCAATTCATTTTTGAAAGCTGATTACCTCTTTTTATAACACTCGGAGAAATTTCTCATGGCACAAACAAACTCGAACGCTAGTAACGTTCTAAATAACACAAAGACTGTCTTACCTGGTACGGGCAGCGTTTCTACCGCATCAGTCTCTACAAGCAGCGTTCCCACAGCTGCCACCAGTTCTACCATTCAAACAGTTTTAAATTCTAATCCAGTTGGTGGTGTAGATAATAATACTGAAAACGGTGACTATGGTTATGCAACAGCACTTGCGACTGGAAAATTCCTTGATGGTACTGTGTCTACATTAAAAATTTCGGATGTATTTGCGAACTATACCAATGAAGTTAACTTTTTGCCAACTGAAGCTGTAGCAAAAACTGAATGGAATGCTGACGATAAACTTGCTGATATTGCTGGTAGTTACTTAGATGGTACAACATGGAAAGCACCATCTCTTAATGGCGGCGGTGCTTCTGCATTCACATTAAGCACAACAGACACTGGCAGAACTGTTACATTAACTGAAACAATCAGCGGTTCACCATTCACAACGGGCAATGGTGCTGTAAGCGAAGCGTTAACTTTTAGAGGTGCTAACAGCGATACACTTGCTATTAAACACAATGTCGCTGTGGCTAACGTACCTGCTTCGACAAACAGCAATTCTACTGGCTCTGCGCTTGATGTTCGTAACGAAACTTATGCAGAAACTTATGCTAAATCAGGCGTAACATCCAATTATGCAAACACCACTGCACACAAGTACGCAGAAGTGAATGGCAATCAATCATTAAATGACGCATTTGCTCAAACTTATGCTTACAGAGATGACAAATTAACTATTAACTCAGCGGTTAAAACTGCTGTAGCTGATGCAGCGTATTTCAATGGTGCAGAAAGAATCGT
>CAZLGN010000010.1:0-24486 GCA_964558865.1 uncultured Methylomagnum sp. | reverse complement strand
CCATGAAAGATATGTTGAAAATATGGGATAAACAATTTCCTGGACGTTTAGAAACGATTTTCACCAGCTTGCAAAACGTCGCGCCGTCGCAATTAGCCGATAAAAATTTATTTGATTTCGTTAATTTATTGCGTGAACCGATGGCAGTTGCCGATACAGATTTAGATTTATTGGCGTTGTAAATGCGAAAGCCGCTTACAAAAAACAATTTTTCAAGCAACTAAATCTGGCAAACCGAAACGAATAATTTTTGCAAAATCCGACGCATTCAAACTCGCACCGCCAACTAACGCACCATCGACACCCGCTAATTCCATCATTGACACAATGTTATCGGGTTTCACATTGCCGCCGTACAAAATACGAACTCGCGCGGCAATTTGTTCACCGTACAAATCCATCAATAAATTACGAATGAAATCATGAACGGTTGCAATTTGTTCTAACGGCGCAGGTTTCGCGCCTTCGCCAATTGCCCAAATCGGTTCGTAAGCAATAATAATTTCAGGCATCGTTGGACGCGCCACGCCTTCCAAACCCATACGAATTTGTCGTTCAAGCAATTTAAACGTCTCTTTCATTTGATGTGCTTCTCGATTTTCGCCACAACACAAAATGACTTGCAGCCCATTTGCCAACGCGGCTTGAACTTTTCGTTGAATCGCATCATCACTTTCGCCCGCGCGTTCATTCAATTCTGTTTCTAAAAATGTCGCCAAACCCGTCAAAATATCGCTGTTTTTTTCATCAATTAAATGTTCAATAGTCGCTAAAACTTGCGGTTCGGGGTTT
Organism: uncultured Methylomagnum sp.; assembly: GCA_964558865.1. Lineage (GTDB taxonomy): Bacteria > Pseudomonadota > Gammaproteobacteria > Methylococcales > Methylomonadaceae > UBA10906. Next base: position 23,694 of record CAZLGN010000010.1, on the reverse strand, counting down.
TCATTTTGTTTTAAACGTTTAAGGGTATGTGTAAGAAACTCTTTCGACAAACGACGCGCCACGCTGGAACTAAAACCGAAGTATTTACCCAAATTTGCTCGCCTGTCGGAATGTCCAACAATCACGCGGTCTACGCCAATTGCCGCTAACATATCGGCAGAAATTTCGCCCGTGAATGCGCCTTTGGATTCAAAAAACGTATCTTGTGCCAACAAAAAAACATTGCGTCCAATTCCGTATTCGCGCCGTAAAAAATCGGGTTCAATGTAATCCGCTAGCGTTGATAAACCTGTAAAAGGCGGCGCAAATCCCATATCGACATCTTTCACGTCACGGCACAAATCGAAAATCCGTGCGGCTAATGCCACGCCTGCTCGTGGAATTAAATTCATTTTCCAATTTCCCGCTATAAAAGGACGAATCGCACTCGGATCGCCATGTTCAGCGGGAATTTTTCGCCATTGATTCGCCGTGCGTTGACGGTAATAATTTCTATAAGTGTCCATAAATTTCTCCCAAAAACGTAAGCGATGACTATTTCAATCAGATAACATTTCTTTCAATTTGGATATTGTTGAACGGCGATTTTCATCTTTTTCTTCTTGAGAGACTTTGTGCCGTCCTTTCCAACGCAAATCTTCGGCTGGTAATTCATCCAAAAATCGACTCGGACTACATTCGTCTTTTTGTCCGCGAAGTTTGCGATGCGTGCAATAACTTAATGTGCAGGTTTTTTGCGCTCGGGTAATGCCAACATAAGTTAGTCGGCGTTCTTCTTCAACCGTTCCTGCGTCAATACTATTTTGATGTGGCAAAATGCGCTCTTCAACGCCAACCAAAAAAACGTGTGGAAATTCCAAACCTTTTGCCGCGTGCAACGTCATTAAACTGACTTGGTCGGCGACTTCGTCTTCACGCTGACGTTCTAAAATATCCAGCAACATCACTTTTGCCGTTAAATCAGATAACGAAAATTCTTCGCCATCCGCCGTATTTTTGTCGATTAAACGTTGCAGCCAGCTGAATAAATCTTGCACATTATCTTCTCGCCGCTTCGCTGCTTCACGAGTGCTACTTTCTTCGCGTAAATAATGCTGATAACCAACTTGTTCCAATAATTCGTTAATCCCCACAATTTTATTTTCAGCTTCGTAAATTTTGGTCGCTTGTTTCGTCATCCAATCATAAAAATGTTGTAAGCGTGAACGAGACGTTTCACTTAGGCGCGAATTTAACCCCATTTCACCACACGCATCGAACAAACTTACATGGCGTTCTCGGGCATAAATGCCCAATTTTTCTAACGTCGATGCGCCAATTTCACGGCGAGGCGTATTCACAATCCGCAAAAAGGCGGCATCGTCCGCAGGATTGGATAACAAACGCAAATAACTCAAAACATCTTTCACTTCGGCATAAGCAAAAAATGAGGTACCACCACTAATAAAATAAGGGACGTTTCGTTCGCGTAAAACCTGTTCAAACCCGCGTGCTTGATGGTTTCCACGATACAAAATGGCGTAATCTTGGTGGCGCGTGCCATTTAGCAATTTGTGATGCACAAGTTCTGATACGATTTGAGATGCTTCAATCGTTTCATCAGCGTGCGATAAAACTTTCAACGGTTCGCCGTGTTCTAATTTGCTCCACAATCGTTTTTCAAATGCGTGAGGATTATTGGCGATTAAATGATTCGCAACTTTTAAAATTCGTCCCGTTGAACGGTAATTTTGTTCCAGTTTTATGACTTCTAAACGGGGGAAATCGCGTTGCAATTGCGCTAAATTTTCAGGTTGTGCGCCGCGCCACGCATAAATCGATTGGTCGTCATCGCCGACAACAGTGAATTTTGCCGTGTTTCCCACCAATAATTTCACCAGCTGATATTGCGTTAAATTGGTGTCTTGATATTCATCGACCAGCAAATAACGAATCCGATTTTGCCATTTTGTTAAAACTTCTGGATGCGATTGAAATAACAAAACGGGCATTAAAATTAAATCATCAAAATCGACGGCGTTATAAGCGTACAAACAGCGGGTGTAGCTGGCGTAAATTTGAGCAGCGTGTCCATAATAATCTGTTGAAGCGTCGAATGCAGCTTGCTCTGGCGTGATGAGGTCATTTTTCCATTGCCCAATTTTAGCCGCATATTTTTCAACATCTTTTGCGTCGTAATTACCCACTTCTTGAGCAAGCAAACTTTTTATTGTGGTGATTTTGTCGTAATCGTCAAATAGCGTAATCGATGGCTTGTAACCTAACGATTTGTGTTCTTTGCGTAAAATATCCAATCCCAATGAATGAAAGGTTGAAACGCGCAACCCGTAGCTTTGATTGCCATGCAACAATTTACTAACGCGACTTTGCATTTCTCGCGCGGCTTTATTGGTAAACGTCAAAGCGGCAATATGTCGCGCTGGCAAACCTTGTTTAACCAAATACGCAATTTTCTCCGTAATCACGCGCGTTTTGCCGCTGCCAGCTCCAGCCAAAACGAGCAATGGACGTTCGACTTGTTTCACGGCGGCTTGCTGTTCGGGATTTAGATTTTTCACGAAATCAATTCGTCACAGTTTCGTCTTCATAAATGCCGCTCAATTTTCGTTTAAATTCATCGGTAATCATGCCTGCGTCTTGGCGACTTTTCACCACACGCGGCGTAATCAAAACCACCAATTCCGTTTTGTCTTGGTTTTTTGTGGTATTGCCAAATAATGAACCCAAAATCGGAATTTCCTGTAACAAAGGAATTCCTGCTTTGCTGTTGGTGTTGTTGTCTTTAATCATGCCGCCCAAAATGATGGTTTCGCCACTTTGTACCGCAACAGAACTGGTGATTTCACGAGTTAAAATGGGCGGATTTCCGCCGCCTGCGGGGGATTCACCTGGGTCTTCAACGCTTTGTTCTATGTCCATTGTCACTAAACCATTTGCGTTCACACGCGGTTTTATTTTCAATTTCACACCTGTTTTGCGTTGTTGTTGCTGACTAAAAACGTTATTTGTATTGCCCGTTGAGGCGGTAGGATTACTCAGCGAACCTAATTGTCCTGTCGTGAGCGAAATTTCTTTACCGACTTGCATACTCGCTTCTTGATTATTCAGCACCATCAGCGAAGGCGACGAAATAACATTGATATTTCCATTCGTCGCTTGAGCGTTTAAAACGGCTTTTATTTGTCCCGAACTGCCAATAAGTGAATAACCAAAGCCGCCGTTCATCAGTTGCGCGGTACTTGATGCAAGTCCTGCCAAATCGGTTAGCGCAATAGGTTTAGGTGCAGTCGTATCTTTTGTGTTATCGGTTGCGGTAGTTGTCGTCGTGGTTGTTGTCGTGCCGCCACCGTGTCCAAAATACCATTGAAGTCCGTATTGCAAATTGTCGGTTAGCGTGACTTCAACAATCGTCGCATCAACTAAAACCTGCAACGGCATCACGTCTAATTGGTTGATAATTGGACGAATAATTTCATATTCTTGTGCGGTAGCGACAATGATTAGCGAATTATTCGATTCATCGGCAATAATTCGCACGTCGCCAACATTTGAAACTTTCGCGTCCCCCGTATTTCCCGCTGTATTTGAACGTTGTTGAGTGGTTTTTTTAGTATCTGTGGATTTATCCGTTTTATTGGTTAATTCACCCGCTTTTTTATTTCCTGCTAATTTTGGGGCTTTTTCACGTTTCGATGAACCGCTACCATTTCCAAAAATATCATTCAAAGTGCTGGCTAAATCCACTGCGTCAACGTGTTGAACTTTATACACGTTCACACCGCCGCCTGTGGTCGAATTCGCTTTATCCAAGCGCGTTACCCATTGTTCAATGTCTTTTAAATAACGCGCTTGATGTGTAATTGCCAAAACCGCATTTAAACGCTCAATCGACACAAATTTAAAAAATTGTTCCTCATCGCCTTTCGCTTTTTTATAAAACACTTCGTCGAGTTCTTTAATCAGCGTTTCAGCGTCAACGTGTGCAAGTGGAAAAAGTGCGAATGAACGTCCTTTTAAAATATCGACATCAAACGTATTTACCATGTCCATAATTCGCGCTAATTCATCTGCTGCGCCTGACGCAACCAATAAATTACGTCTTCCATCGACAGTTAAAAGTGTTTTTTCGTGTAAAAGCGGTTTGATTAAATCCGCGATATTATCAACTGCCACGTTTTTTACGGGAATAACGCGCATTTGATAGCCCGTTTTTCCACCACGATTGGAACTGAAATTCGCGCTATATAAAGCGTCGTTTAATGGTTCAATGTGATAAATATCGCCGTCTTTGACTAACGCCGCATTATTCATGCTTAAAACCATTTCGAGCGTGGGCAATAATTCTTCTTTGCTCAAAGCGTGTGTGGTTTGCAGTGTGACTTTACCGACGACTTTTGGGCTGAGAACGTAGTTTTGTCCCAAAATATCACTCAAAACGACTTTCGCGACTTCACCTAAATCCGCATCGTCAAAATTCAAACTAAATTCACCTTTTCCTTTTTTTTCGACCGCATTTTGAGCCGTTTGTTCCGTGGCAGGCGGTAAAGCGGTTGCGTAATCCGAACTGGGAAATAACTCACTTTTAGGTTTTTGTGTGTCATTTGACGCAGGTTTATTTTGTAATTCTGGAATCATTTCACTCGGCATCGGCGCGTGTGACGTGATAGGTAATTTTGGACGTTTCGGATTCAATAATTCGCAGCCCGATAAAGTGGCTAAACTTAAAAGGACAGACGTTAAAACAAGCGTGTTTTGGGTTGAGTTCATTTTGTTTTTCGATTTTTAAAAAATGGCATGGACATAATTATTCGTTTCATTGTTGCACAGGTTCAACACTTTCATCATCTGACGGTTCAACATTTTGCTGCACGTCGGACGTTTGCATATTTTGTGGTGGCATTCCTGGCTGTTGCTGCGGAACTGGCGGTTGTTGATGTGGCGGCGGAGCGTGATTACTCGGATTCATTCCCATCGGAACGGGCATTTTGGGTTTTGCTTTTCGCAATGACAAAATTTTTGTTTCACCTGTTTGCGTCAGCGTTACCTTATCAGGATGAATATCGCTTAGTTTCCAACCGTCTAATTCTTCGCCTAATTTATATTTGCGATAATTATCTTTGGGAACTTTGGTATTGGTTCGACTGAAAAAAGCGGTGACTCCTTTTGGCGTAGCAAAAATCCCCGTCAACTCCCAAACAAATACGTCAACTTTTTTTACTGCCGCAACAGGTGTGCTTTCTGGCACGGGTTCATTGACGGGTTTGCGTCCTTTGACAAACAAGGGACGTTCAACCAAATCGTTATAATTTTCTTCGCTCGTTGCGGTCAAATCCAAACTGGGCAATTCACCACTTTCAGCGTCATCCGTTTTTGATTTCACTTGTTCAGTTTTAGGCGTTTCACTTTCCGCTACCCATTCACCGACTAAAACCATTGCCAGTAACGCATTTAACGCGAGTAAAACAAAAATGGTTGGACGATTCATGTGGCGGATTTTTTCATGAAGCTAATGGCTTGAAAATTTACGCTCAATTCGTTGCTCGGATCGATTTGATGCGTGACTTTATTTCGCACACCGCGCATAGGACGAATATCGATTTGTTCCACCACGACAAGCGGCGTAGCGGTTTCGATTTTATGCAGCACCGCGCGTAAAACCTCGCTATTTCCCGTCATCCGAACGTTAATCGGAATTCGATTAAAATTATTTTTTGCCACAATAGGCAAACCCTGCGTGCTGCTTAATTGCCCACCTGATTCTACAATCGCTTGTTTAATCATTTCTTGCAATTCAGCAGAAGCTAACGCGCTGGTATTTTGAGTGCTTAAATAGTTTTGTTCAGAAACTTGTGATTTGAGTGTTTCTATTTCATCGATAACACTTTGTTTGCGCGACAAAATCCGTTCGTATTGTTCAAAGCGAAAGCCAAGCGCGTTTTTTTCTTCATGTAACGCCAAACCTTGATTGACGAGCGGCAAAATAATGACAAAACTTATAAAGCTCATCACGATTAACAATAAGCCAATCGCTAGCCAACGCTCATTTTTATTATTCTTTTGAAGTACCATTTTCAATCACCACCTCTTCAGTTGTTACGTCTTCAACGGTCGTTTCGGTAGGCGTTTCGTCAGTCGATTCGCTTATCGGTTCCGCAGTCGTTTCAGTTGTCGCGTCGCTGTTTTCAACGATTTCAGGATTTTCTGGCTTCGTAATTTCGGCAGAAATTTGAAAACGTTCCATGCCACTGGCTTTGTCTTGCGTTACAGGCGAGGCAAAATTGGCTTTCGCAAAATAATCGGACGCTTCCAAGTCAGCAAGCAAATTAGATGCCGTTGGCGATTCACCTTGTAATTGCAGTTGTCCGTCGCTGTATTGCAAATAAGAAAGCCAGCTATCGTCTTTCATTAACCGACTGATTTCATTGAGAATAGAAACAACGGATGGCATGGCAATTTTTTCGTTGATGAGCAACTGATTTTCTTCGCGCATCGTTTCCATTTCCGCTTGCAAATTTTTGACGGCTTTGACTTCCTTATCGATTTTAGCGATTTTGGCTTGTAAATTTTCAACCGCTTGATATTCCAACCACACGGGTAATGCTAAACCCGCTAAACTCAAGATTGCTAATGAGGTCAACAAGCCTCCAACAATCCAGCGTGACGTATTAGATTCTTTGATTTGTAAATGCGGCGGTAATAAATTGTAAGCAGAATGCAGTTGTTGCAAATCATTCGGGCAATTTTCAACCTCGACATAATGCAACGAAATCCCCAAAATTTTGCAATCGGCATAAAGCGTTTCAAGTAATTTTCGTGGCACGAGCAATAATTGCGCGACGATTTGAGCCGCGTCGGTATCAATGCGTTCGAGGCGCGTAGCAAAATAAACCTGTTCCGCTTTGAACGGGCTGTAACGGTCTAATTCATAGCTCACGACTTGCGAAATGTTGGATTGCGCTGCAAGCGGTAAATTCAACGTTTTATTTAGCGCGTCATGATTCGATAAGCGCAAAATGAAAACGGCATTTTTAAAACGGTCATCACTTGATAAAAGGAGTTTCACCGCTTCAGCTTTTGAACTATCACGCGCTACCGTCGCTAAAATTTTTTGCACGCCGTTGATTTCATAACTCAATTCGAACTGTTCAGCCGTCGGACGAATGATAATGGCTGGGCGGGGCGTGTAAAAAAACTGTCGAATTTTAGTCGGGACTAAAAACGACAGCTCCCGTCCCCACCAACGTAGAAACGGTTTCAGTTCGATTTTAATGTTTTTGTTTAGATTCATTTAATTTCTATGCTCAACGCTTCTACTAGTATCTTTGTCGCGTTCAAATAATAAGGGTAAGTCGTCGTCAGCATAATCAACCACTAAGCGTAATTGATCAAAAAGCGTTGGCTCTTTTTTATGTTGTTGTAAATAGTCAGTTAAAATTTTAATAACGGCTTCTTGGGCATTTTTAAAATGACTAACAGCAACTAACTCGCTAACCATTTCGTCATCAATGGTGATTGTGGTCATGGTTTTTTCTCTTTTGGATTAGTTGAATTCGGATGAGGGAATTTTGACCTCAATTTAATAGCCGCTCAATTACGGTTCTAACTTGGTCATTTGTGACGTTACAATCGTTGTCGCGTTTAATAATACTTCGGACTTTTGAAATTACGTCATCCGTGAGCAATATTGCCTCGATACTTTTGTTACTCAGCGCATTACCTTCATGCCACAATTTTTCTAACTCGACGTTTTTATGATTGATGAATTTTCGTGAAATGAGAGCTAATTGTTCGGCATCTTGCAATGAAATCGTTGAACTTAACTTAATTGAAAAAACTAAATCGGCTTCTACTTTTTCCATCGTTGAAACGCGATAAAGCTGAAACTCCAGTAAATTTGTGAGTAATACCCAGCGAATGCCCGAATACGCGCCATAAGATGTGGCTTGAAAAATTTGTTTATCGCTTAATGTCATGCCCGCTTTTTTTGCTTCGACAACAATTAAGTCGTTTTCGTCAGCCATCAAAACATAATCTGCGCGTCGTCCTTGGATTTTTTGTTCAGCTTTGACTTCGTCAATATCGTAATCTAAAACATCAATAAAAAATCTATCCAAAATCATGCGGGTGTTGCTTTCATTAGCTGAATTTTCAATAGCTGCAAGCACTTTTGGTTGAAATTTAATGATTTTTTGATGCAACCCTGTGACATATTCAGCCAAAACAACTGAACGAGTGCGCCGTTTTATTTTTTCAGCACAGTTCTGACTTGATTTATCGTTTATATCGACACCAAAATGAGCAGCCAATAGTTCTAATCCACCATTAAAACCTTGTCCCACAGCATTAAAACGCCACGCGCCATTCTTGCGATAAATCTCTCCAAGCATTAACGATTTTTCGCTATTGAAATCCGTGCTATTCAATTTGAAACACGCGACTTCTCGACCATTACTCAAAAATTTCAAATATCCTGACACCATTTGATTCATGATTTCTGTACCATCAATCGCCGCTGTAAAACTTAACGTTTCAATCGTTGAGGGCAATTTATTCAAGTCACACAAAAACGTTGCCGAATGGGTAGCAAAGGAAACTGAAACACCATTGCAAGGCGTTTTCGGTTGATTGAAAAAGGTCATGTACTCGTCGCGCAATAGCTTCCCGTCGGCATTCAAACCAAAACAAGTGAAATCAACTGGCACACCGACAATGGATAATTCAATTTGAAACGATAAGTTGTTTTCTAAAAAATCGACAAGCGGCAACCGCTGTCCTCGTTTAATTTCCATCGTGTGTTCCCATGAGAATGAATTAAAAAATCGGATAAATTTTTAACGTGTTTGACTCGGTTCAACATAACGCGCCACCACAAATGAATTGAACGTTTCAGAAAAAAGCGAAGGTGAATCCACTTGATTTTTCCACGTCAAAATTTGAAACGGCAAATTGTTTGCGCCATCAATTTTTTCCATTATCACATCGACTCGCGCTTCGGCATCATTATCTAAAATGGCTTCAACTGTGACGGTAACAACCGAAATTTCGGGTGGCGTTTCGACTTCTGTTGTGGCTTCGACATCTTGCGTCATCGCTTGTCCCGCATTTTCAATGCGCGGTAATTTAGGCATTGGCGCGTGATTTAAAATCGCTTGTTGACGCGCTAAAAAATACGCATCTAATAAATTCACATCGATTTCTGGCAGCACATTCAACACATCGCGAGTCGCTAAATTCAAATCGACTTCGGTTTGTCCTGCCGCATAAACGGTGAAAAGATTTTGCATCCATTCAAAAATGTCTGCATTCATGCCTTTCACCATTTGCAATTCTTCCAACGAACGAAACGATTTATTGCGTGGCGCGTAATTCAATTTTGCGGATTTGTATTCAGGTTTTTCTGCGCCGAATGGGCGCGTCGTTTCGTCATCATCGCGCCAATCTAAAATCGCATTTTCTAATTCTAATTGTGCTTGGGGTTCGAGTGGCGCGTATAACAAAACGTGATGCAACAACTGTTGCGTGACGCTGTTAATGTCGATTTTTCCCGTTTCAGAAAGTAACCGAATTCGCATTGTAGCGGCATCTGTTTCGATTTCATAAACGCTACCATCAACGCGCCACCGTTTCGTCTCGTCTTCGTGCAACATCATCGCTTGCGCCAAAGAAATTCCTGCTTGCGCTTGTGCCATCGCTTCAGAATTGGCTTTGATATGACTGACACCTGCCGATTCACGGCGCATTGTTTTGGTAAAACTGCCCGCCATGAGCATCAAAATACTCAACACCCACAATACCAAAATTAAAGCCACACCGTTTTGTTTCATTGGGCAACATCCGTTACGTCTTCAACTGGCACGCTTTCTAAATCAGCATTACTGTAAGAGCTATCGACATTCAACGAGACAATCATTTCGGGCAAATAACGTCCGTCGTCGAGTTCCAATAAAATTTTAACTAAACGCGGTTGTTGTTCTTTGTTTAACCATTCATTTTGCCACGCTAATTCGCCCGTTTCATCATTCAAACCAAAATATGAAAATTCTAATCGCTCTACGTTGCGTACCAATTCGACGCTATCTTCAAACCATTCTTCGCCTTCACTTAACGGAAAAAAAGGCGTTAGCGTGACATCAATAAACCGCTGTTTGTTTTTTTTCTTGAGTGCTAATTCAAACAATTGCAAACCGTTACGCTCAGCACTCGCAGGAAATGCGGCGACAAATTGCAGCGATTGTTTTTTGCCTTGAAAAGAAAAGACGCGGTCTTTTTCAGGATCAAAATCATTCCATTGTGGTGTCGCGTGAGCGAGATGACGATTAAAAAATTGTTGCACAACCGCGATTTCGTTCACGTCGGCAATTTTTTTTTCGCCTTGTTCCCAACTTTTCGCGCCAATCGTTAAACTACTAAAAAGCAAAACCACCATCAAACTCAATAGCGTCATAGCAATTAACACTTCGATAAGCGTGAAACCGTTGTGTAAAAATTTCATTTTTTGCATTGGGGCGCGTTAACCCTTCACAAATTTAGGTAACAAAACCGTCACGGTCGTCACATTTTCGGCATCCGAAACAGCCAGTGAAATGCTACCGTTTTGAATTTCTGCAATGAGTTTTGTGGCGTATGCACCGCCCCATTTTTGGCTGATGTTATCTAAATACTTTTCAAAAAAAGTTTCTCGGAACTTCGGTAATACAACGCCTTGATTTTGAATCATGATTTTCAATGGATTCGTGTTGATAATCGAAATCGTCACACAACTTTTTTCATCCGCATATTCGCAGGCATTATTGATTAAATTGTGAAATAACGAATAACACAACGACGCATCGCCCAACACTTGTGGCATGATTTCATCAACGACTGGCGCATCATTTTCAATAACAAGTTTTAGCTGCTTTTCGTGAAATGTTTCGTGGGAAATACGCACTAAACGCCGCAAAATGGCATCGATATTCACAGGCTGCGGATTCAATTTAAAACGACCTGTTTCTATTTTGTAGAGATCGGACGAAAGATTGACGACTTGTGTCGCATGAAACGCCACTTCTTCTGCCGTGTTGAGAGATTTAAGTTGTTCGCTGTTTAGATTGCCCGTTGCGATGAGTGCTTGAATCAATTTAATAATTTCCACGAGTGGTACTTTTAAATCGTTTTGAGTAATACTTTCAATCACATTACGCAAACGAACATTTTCAATAATCCCGTCATAATCAGCTTGCAGCTGTTTATGGGATTTTACATAGCGCATGAAATTTTTAACGCGCATTTTAAGAACCGCTGTATCAATCGGTTTCGTCACAAAATCCACCGCGCCCAAATCCAAACCTTGCATTCGCATACTTTCTTCGGTTAATGCGGTAATGAAAATGACAGGGATGTTTTCAGAATTGGGATTTTCACGCATTCGACGAGTTACTTCAAAACCATCCATCACGGGTATCATCACATCCAATAAGACCAAATCGGGAGGATTATCCGAAGTACAAATTTCAAGGGTTTTTTTGCCATCATGCGCTATTCGCACGCGATATTCGTTTTTGAATAAATCCACTAAAAGCTCCAAATAATCGGGTGTATCATCGACAACCAAAAGCGTTAGCTGAGTATTTGTCTTACTTTTAATGATTTCTGAAATAACAGGAATTTCTTTTTTGATAATCGGTATTACTGTTGCTTTGTGAGGATTTGCAATTGCCTTTTCAATATGTTCGCTAAACGCATCGAGCGAGTAAGGTCTAATCAAAACGCTACTCACGCCACATTTTATTGCCTCCAAAAGATACTCGCGGCTGGCATCGGACGAAATAATAATAAATGGCATAGCAGAAATTGTTGAATCAGCTCGCACTAATTTAAGTAATTCTAAGCCTGACATGTGCGGCATATCGCTACCACATAAAACAACGCCAATAGATTGTTGTTTTAGAATCGCTAACGCTTCCGCGCCACTTGCCGCTTCGGCGCAATACTGTCCGCTTAATGCCCGAATTTTTTGAATCACGGCTCTTCGTAAAGATTCCGAATCATCGACAACGAGAAATTTTGTGGCGATTGAAATTGACATAAACTTTCCTAATACTCACTCATAATTTGTAATACGCCTTCAAAATCGAACTGTTTAATCGCTTTTTCAAGTTCGCCAAAAATTTTTGCATTGAACACTAAACGAAATAAATTGGCATTTTCTTTAAAAAAATCAGTGGCTTTGCTGTCATCATCTAAAAGCAATTGTTTAAAGTTTTGCAGCACTTCTTGTGCGTCGTCTATATGAGCGATATGTGTATTCGAACTTGAATTTGAATTTGATGGCGCGTGCGCTATCGAAATAGCGGCGTTTAATGCCGAGATCATGGTTGCCTGTTTCATTTCAAAAAGTGTCAATGTGCTGTCAATCATGTGACGCGAAACTTCTTCTCGAATCATTATTTCGAGTTCAGCCGCCATTTTTTGTAATTCTATCGCGCCAATAGTTGCGCTGACACTTTTGCAAGAATGGGCAATTCGTTCCGCCGTAGCGTAATCATCTGCATTCAACGCCTCCCAAATTTCAAGCGCGGTGTTATTTTGATTCGTGATATATTTTCGAAGCATGGAAATATAAAGCGGTTTTTTTCCTGAAATTCGCCGTATTGCAGATTCAACATCTAAGCCTTCAATTTGCGGCAACGTTATATCCGCCATGTCATGCTCAACGTTTTCAACAATAGGAATTAGGGTCGAAGCGAGGCGAGGTTTTATCCATTCCAATAACACACGAAATAATTCATCAGGCTCAATCGGTTTTGAAATATGTGCATTCATGCCAGCCGCGATACATTTTTCTTTATCTTGTAGCATCGCATTAGCGGTCATGGCGATAATCGGCAATTCTTTATTTTGTTCGATTTTACGAAGCGCGATTGTTGCATCTACGCCATCCAGAATCGGCATTTGCATATCCATTAACACAATGTCGTAATGATGTTGCGCCACTTTTTCAATGGCTTCTTGACCATTATTGGCTAATTCAACGTTGAATCCCGAACTCGTTAATAAATCGACAACAACTTCCTGATTCAGTTCATTGTCTTCCACTACCAAAATTTTCGCGCCTTTAATCGGCGTTAATAAAAACTCAATCGTCGATGTCATGTGATAATTCATGCGAGTTCCATCGCCTTGCTTACTCAATACACGCACTGTGGTATTAAATAACGTCGATGCACTAACGGGTTTAATTAAAATATCTTCTACACCCACGTCTAACACTTCGTTAATCACATCTTTTTCGTGTCCATATTCAGTAATCATCACAAGATGTGGCAAATTTTTTAAGGGTAATTCACGAATTGCTTTGACGGTTTCGGTACCATTCATGCCAACCATCGTCCAATCAAGAAAGACAATTTCAAAAGGCGGTTGAATCGTAATATCTGCTTGCTGTATCAATGCTATTGCCTCTTCACCACCAGAAGCCTGAACGACATTAAAGGTCATTTCTTTCAATAAACGGGTCACAATGTCACGCGAACGTTCATCACTGTCTACCACCATCATGCGGCGATTTTGTAAGTATTTAGCGGGAGCTAATGTTTTTGTTTTTTCGTTCGATTTATCCAGTTTTACCGTGAACCAAAAGGTGCTACCTTTCCCAAATTCACTTTCAACGCCCACTTCACCATCCATTAACAACACAAGATTTTTAACGATTGCCAGCCCTAAACCTGTGCCACCATATTTACGACTTGTTGAAGTATCTGCTTGTTGAAAAGAGCAGAATAATTTGTCTTTGTCGTCAGCGGTTAAACCGATGCCAGAATCACTGACACCAAAATAGAGCAGAACGTCCGTTATTGTTTCACTCAAGACTTTCACGCTGATAATAATTTCACCTTTTTCGGTAAATTTAACGGCATTATTTGCATAATTGAGAAGAATTTGGCTTAAACGCAAAAAATCGCCATTAAGATATTCAGGTACATCGTTATCGATGTTAAAAATAAGTCCCAGCTTTTTTTCCTGAACTTTATCTGAAATCAATGTCGAAATATCGTTTAACATTTTTTTGAGCGAAAAATCCGATTGTTCAATCGTCATTTTTCCTGCTTCGATTTTAGAAAAATCCAAAATGTCGTTAATGACACCGAGTAAATGCTTTCCTGAACGTTGAATCTTGCTGAGATAATCGCATTGTTTAGCCGTCAATTCCGTTTTTAAAACTAAATAGGACATACCGATAATTGCATTCAACGGAGTACGAATCTCATGACTCATATTCGCCAGAAAATTCGATTTCACAATCGTTGCATTTTCAGCAATTTCTTTTGCTTGTCGTATTTCATCAGTAGCTTGTTTGCTTTCAGTAATATCGTGAACCGATACACAAACACAGCTGTTTTTGCTTTCCAAATGCGGTAAAAAACTCAAGCCAATCTCGATGGGAAATTCGCTGCCATTTTTACGCAAGCCCAACATTTCACGTCCCGTGCTAATGAAACGCGCACCTTTTTTACCAAGCATAAATTCTTGGTGTAGATATTCATGGTTTTTGCGAAAAATTTCAGGAATCAAAGGATCGAATTTTTGCCACAATAATTCGCCTGACGAATAGCCAAAAATATCTTCCATTTTGGAATTGCACAAAATAATTTGTCCTGCATGATTAACGATCATCATGGCATCGGGCGCAGATTCAATAATGCTGCGATACCAAAGCTCGGTTTCGCGCAATTCAGATTGTTGCGTTTCGAGTTCCAGCGTTTGCAATTGCAGTTGCGCTGCCTGTGTTTGCGTTTCATGGAGTAATTGCGCTAAATATAAATTGCGTTCCAATACTTTCATGTTAATTGCCAATATCGGAAGCACTTCGTTGAGTAACAATTGTTCCGCATCACTGAAGGTTTCTTTAAATGAACCAAATTCCAAAACACCAACCATTTCAGCCGCTGCATCCAAAATGGGCAACGCCGTAATACAGCGCGGCGTGGCATTACCAAGACCTGAGTTGATTTTGATATATGTATCAGGAAGATTGACCAATGTAATAGGCTTTTTGTTGGCTTTCACTTGTCCCGCGATACCGAAATGGGAATTTTTATTTTCATCTTCAACATTGGGAAAACCGTAAGTGGCGTACAAATGCAACGTGTCATTGATGCAGGCATAAAAAATGCCATAACCTGCGCCAATCAGTGGGCAAATTGCCGCAATAAATTTTTGTGTAAATTCAGAAAAATTATTGGTTTGTTGTAAATCATTCGAAATTTCAGCAACATTTGTTTTAACCCAGTGTTGCGTTTCCAGATTCTGACAAGCGGTTTGTAATGTGGTGAGAGCGCGTGCCATTACTCCGATTTCGTTTGGATAATCGGCAAAAGGAATCGGTAAAGACAATTTTTTATTGGCTAAATCTTCGATGGATTTCTTTAACAGCATTTTGGGGCGCAAAATGGAATGGGCAACCACTATCGAAACAAACCCGCTAAAAAATAAACTAAAGAGCATCAAAATAATGGCTTCTTTTTGCGCCTTAGCACTGATTTTATCTAATTTATAGGACAATTCAGCGGCAGATTTTTCTTTGTTTTTAATGGTAATTGTCAATGTATTGTAAGCATAATTAACCACGCGGCTAAACGAATCACTGGCAATAAATGTTTCACTTTCACGATGATTTTTAATAGTCGAAAAGGTGGTGAACAGTTCGACATTGTGTCTGAATTCTTGAAGACTAATATCAAATTCCATCAAAAATTGTGTATCTTCTTGTTGAACTATTCTTTTTCTCGCTTCATTAACATCTGTTTCTAACGCGACCATTTCTTGATCAATGTTACGTTTGATTGCCTCGCGTTGCGATGCGTTTGTTTCAACAATCATCTTTCGTAATTCTTGCCCAATTTCTAAAAGATGTATTTTGGCTTCTTTAAGGTGAGAAATACCCAATAAATGCTGGTTATAAAGTACATTGTCTTCTTTGTTTATCTTACTTACGCTGTAGACAGAATTGATACTGACGAGCAATGTCATAAACAATCCGATTCCAAAACCTAACAGCAGCTTAGTGAGAAGATGTCTTTTTTCGAGTAGTTTTATCATAAAAATGCGCGTGAATTTAGTAATCGAATAGGCTAATGGTAACGGTTTATTTGCCATTAGTGGTGCAAAGCACGTTAGAAAAATTTTGAAAACATCGACATTTTGGAATTTGCAGATAGCGTAAAAATTACGGGTATTTTCGCAACGAATCCCCGTTCAATGTTCATTTTTTAACAGGAGGTTGGGCGGATTAGCAAATCCGCCCTGAGTTTTAGCGATTCAACAGCAATGTTCCTACACCTTGATCGGTGAACAATTCCAACAAAACAGCGTGTTCAACTCGTCCATCGATAATATGAACGCTTGTCACGCCGCCTTTTAAGGCATCAGTTGCACAACGGGTTTTTGGAATCATACCGCTAGAAATCGTCCCATCGGTAATCAAATTATCAATATCTGTTAGCGATAAACCCGTTAATAATTCGCCTTGTTTATCTAAAATTCCCGCCGTATTGGTGAGTAAAATCAGTTTTTCTGCCTTCAATTCTTCGGCAATTTTTCCTGCTACTAAATCAGCATTGATATTGTAAGAATGTCCATCCTCACAAACACCAATTGGCGCAATCACAGGAATAAAATCACTCTGGCTCAACATATCTAAAACGGCTGTGTCAATTGCCGTCACCTCTCCAACGTGACCCAAATCAATAATTTCAAAAGCCTCTTGATTATCTACAGCGGCTTTTTTAATTTGAATTTTTTTTGCTCGAATAAAATTACCGTCTTTGCCCGTCAAACCTACGGCTTTACCGCCATTTTGATTGATAAGATTGACGATTTCTTTATTTACCAAACCGCCCAAAACCATTTCAACTACGTCCATCGTCTCGCTATCGGTAACGCGCATTCCGTCAACAAAATCACTGGTTTTTCCCAATTTTGTCAGCAAATTACCAATTTGTGGTCCGCCGCCGTGAACGACAATCGGCGTTAAACCTACCGATTTCATTAACACAATGTCACGCGCGAAACTGTTTTTTAACGCTTCATCAATCATGGCATTGCCGCCGAATTTCACGACGATAACTTTGTTTTTAAAACGCTGAATATACGGTAACGCCTCGGTCAAAACAGAAGCAATTTGATGAGCGGTTTTCTTTTGCAAAGTCATGGGCATATTACCGATGTTGAGGCGGTAAATCGCGTTGTGCCTCACCCATATACAATTGACGCGGACGACCAATCCGTTGTTCTGGATCAGAAATCATTTCATCCCAATGGGCAATCCAACCAATTGAACGTCCCATTGCAAAAATCGCCGTGAACATATTTGTTGGAATACCCAGCGCGTGCAACACAATACCAGAATAAAAATCGACATTAGGATAGAGTTTTTTATCGATAAAATACGGATCTTCTAAGGCATAGCGTTCAAGTTCTAGCGCAAGTTTAAAAAGTTTGTCGTCTTGTAATCCGAGTTCTTCTAACACTTCGTAACACGTTTCACGCATCAATTTTGCACGCGGGTCATAATGTTTATAAACCCGATGCCCAAAACCCATTAAACGAAACGAATCATTTTTGTCTTTGGCGCGAGCAATAAATTTCGGAATTTCGGATACGTCGCCGATTTGTTTTAGCATTTTCAAAACAGCTTCATTTGCGCCACCGTGTGCCGCGCCCCATAAACACGCAATTCCCGCCGTGATACAAGCATAGGGATTCGCGCCACTTGAACCCGCTAAACGTACCGTAGATGTTGACGCATTTTGTTCGTGATCGGCGTGCAAAATCAAAATACGTTCTAACGCACGAACCAACACAGGATTCGGAATGTAATCATCACACGGTGTGGCGAACATCATTCGCATGAAATTTTCGACATAGTTCAATTTGTTATTCGGATACATGAACGGCAAGCCGATGCTGTATTTGTAACACATTGCGACAATTGTCGGCACTTTCGCAATCAAGCGAATCGCACTTAAATCACGGTCTTTTTTAGAAGTAATATCGAGCGCGTCATGATAAAACGCAGATAACGCACCGACTACGCCAACCATAATCGCCATCGGATGCGCGTCGCGGCGGAATCCTTTGAAAAAGTTGGTCAACTGGTCATGAACCATCGTGTGCATAGTGATGTTTTGTTCAAATGCCGTTAATTTATCCACTGTCGGCAATTCGTCGTATAACAACAAATAGCAAACTTCTAAAAATGTGCCACGTTCAGCGAGTTGCTCAATCGGATAACCGCGATATAACAAAACGCCTTTTTCGCCATCGATATAAGTGATGTCTGACGAACAGCTTGCGGTTGAATTAAAACCTGGATCGTAAGTGAACATTCCTGTTTTTTTATACAAGGCTTGAACATCGATAACGTCTGGCCCGATGGTTCCCTTCAAAACAGGTAATTCACAAAGTGGCTGTGAATTCTCGTCTAATAAAGTAAATGTGCGTGTTTGGGTCATGATTTTTCTCGATTGGAATTTCAATAAACTAGAATTAACGATTTACACCAGCAATTGCCTCTTGTGCTAATTGCGTTACTTTTGCCCAATCTTTGTTTGCAACAACATTAGCGGGGGCAAGCCATGAACCGCCGACACAAGCGACATTACTGAGTTTCAAATAATCATTGTAATTTGCCAATGAAATACCGCCTGTTGGGCAGAATGTCACTTGTGGAATGGGTCCTGCAATCGCTTTCAACATGGGAATACCGCCTGCATTTTCGGCAGGGAAAAATTTGAAATGATCCAAACCGTATTCCATTCCCAGCATCAATTCCGACAAACTCGAAATGCCTGGAATTAACGCAATTGAGCTGTTTTGTGCAGCGGTTAATAATTTCGCTGTTAAACCTGGACTAATTGCAAAAACAGCTCCCGCGTCTTCCGCTTCCTTCAACTGTTCAGGAGTCAAAATGGTTCCTGCACCCACAATCGCGTCAGGAACTTCTTGGCAAATCTGACGAATTGCATCCAATGCAACAGCGGTGCGTAACGTAATTTCTAAAACGCGAATGCCGCCCGCAACAAGTGCTTTTGCCAACGGAACAGCATTTTCTAAATCCTGAATCACCATTACTGGCATCACAGGGCTAGCGTTTAAAACTTGGGTTGGTTGAATTTTCCAGTGATTGTGGTGCATTTTTAACTCGCTTGTTTTGAATGATTAAAAGAAATTTACAGCGGTTTCGGTGTGCATTATCGCAGAATTTGCCTGTTTTTGTAGTCGGATGGCACGATTACTTCTTGCTTTCGAGCATCGATTTTAAATTTGCAAATGGGTTGTGTGAACCAATCGGCGCATTTGAAGAGCTGTTTTGGTTGCTGCCAAAACGGGTTTCTTCGTAACGCTGGTGTTCATTATCGTGACAATAAACACACAATAATTCCCAATTGCTGCCATCTGACGGGTTATCGTCGTGATTATGATTGCGATGATGTACGGTGAGTTCTGTCAAATTAGTGTGGGTAAATTCTCGCGTGCAGCGTCCGCAAATCCACGGATACATTTTTAACGCTTGTCCGCGATAGGATTGTTCACGTTCCTTTTGGTTTTTGCGTGCGTCGGTGACGATTTGATTGAGTTTATCTTGATTTAATGCGACTTTTTTAATAGTCATAATTCCTCCAGAGTTTCGATGGTAGATTGATGTTACATATCACGTTCAGTCTAGCACAAGCCCATTATCGCCGCCGCGCTACACGTTCAAGTATTTAAAAATAGCGGCGGTTTGAGAGCAGCCGTTCGTGACACGCCCTTAGTCTAACAAAGAATCACAATGCTATAATTTCTAAAATTAACTATCAGAGGAACAAAAAATGACTATCAACGCGGCAGAGTTCAAACAAGCGATGCAATTGTGGGCAAGCGGCATCACAATTATCACCACAAATTCGGCGGAACATGGCTTGCAAGGCATGACCGTATCGGCTTTTTCGAGCGTTTCGGCAGAGTCTGCAAAAATTTTGTGCTGTTTAAATGGCGCGGCAGAAACCGTCAACGGCATCGAGGCTAGCCAAAGTTTTGCCGTGAACATTTTAACTGTGGCACAACAATCGCTTTCAAATCAGTTTTCAGGTGGATGCAGTCAAGAAGAACGTTTTGCACAAAATGCTTGGCACACGGCGACAACAGGTGCGCCGTTATTGGACGAGTGTTTAATGTCGTTGGATTGCAAATTAGTTGAAAAAATACGAGTAGATTCGCACTGGATTGTTATCGGTGAAGTACAAGCGTGTGAAATCCGTGAAGGTAATCCACTTCTTTATTATCGTGCTGGCTATCGAGAATTGGCAATAATTGCCGACAGCAAACAAAACTAAAACAACATATAGTCCGTTGTAGGTGTGAATTCGTTTCACGCCTACTACAAAACTTAATATTTCTAGGAAAAATGATGAAAAACGCTTGTGAAAAATGTATTAAAAATTGGGATGGAATTTGGGATAACTGTCATTTGCCGCATTATTGCTGAGTATTATGGCGTGCCATCATTCCAATCCAGCAGGTTATGTTTTTTGTAGTGCCTGTGGTCAACCTTTAGAATATCGACAATGTCGTTGTGGTTTTATTTGTGCGGCGGATGCTTTGTATTGTGGACGTTGTGGACATTCGCTAATGACGGTGGAATCGGACACAGAAACCACCATTAGCGCGGTTGAACATCGCTACGATTTGGATTTACTCATGCAACTGGCGGGTATTCAACACAGTGACAAAAAATCACAAACAGCGAAGTCTGATTATCAAGAAGATGTTAAGCAAATACTTACGCCATCGTTGCAAAAAGACGGAATCTAACGATGAAACTCACCCATGAAATCTGCCGACAATTTTACAAAAAGGCAGGTATTCCCGAAGATACGATTAAGGCATTAGCGAAGGAATGCGAGGGAAATGCGCTCAGGTTTGCAGAAATAGCCATTCATCGGGGTTTAGTAGAGCGTGATGTAGCGGGCATAATTTTGGGTGCATCGATTGGCATGACGTATTTAAATTTATATAAAACGCTGTTTCAAGACGATGTATTAGAATTATTGCCACTCGAATTGGCGCAACAATATCAAGCCATTCCTGTCTATCAATTTGGTGATGCGATTACCGTTGCTTGCATCAGTCCTGAAGATCCTAAAGTTCACGCCGCTTTGACGCGCATTATTGGCAAGCCTATTGATTTATTATTGTGTTTGCCAGATGAACTCAATGCCGCTTACACGTTGCGTTATCAATCCAGCCATTGTATCGATGATATTGTTTTATCTTTTGATTTCAAACAGTTGAACATGATGACGGCGGAAAAGTTAGTGGAATTACGTCCGATTGTTGAAATGGCGAATTCATTACTGTTACTCGCGCTAAAAGAAAACGTGTCGGATATTCACATTGAACCGAAACAAAATGATTGTGTGATTCGTTTTCGTATTGATGGTGTTTTAGCAGAGCGAATCCGATTGCCCGTGAGTTTAGCTACACCGTTGGCGGCACGTTATAAAACGATGGCAGAAATGAACATTACGGAACGTCGTATTTCACAGGATGGGCGTATTAGTTTTCAAACACCAATGAAAACTATCGATGTTCGCATTTCGACCTTACCAACGCTACACGGCGAAAAAATTGTGATGCGTTTATTAGGTTCTCTGATAGACACCGTGCCATTGAATTTAGATAAGTTGGATATTACTGAAACGAATTTGAAACTCTTTAAAGGGGCGTTGGCGCAACCAAATGGCATTGTTTTTGTCACAGGACCAACGGGATCAGGTAAAAGTACCACGCTTTATGCCGCGCTAAATCATATCAATAAACCTAACATCAATATCACCACCATTGAAGATCCTGTTGAATACGAAGTTTCAACAATCAATCAAGTTCAAGTTAATGCAAAAGTAGGACGGGATTTCAGCGCGGTTTTAGAGTCCATTTTGCACCAAGATCCAGACGTGTTATTCGTCGGTGAAATTCGTGATAAAGAAACTGCCCTAATTGCCAGCAAAGCCGCATTATCAGGGCGTTTTGTATTAAGTACGCTGCACACAAATAATGCTTTGCAAGCCATGACTCGCTTAATCGATATGGGTGTCGAACCGTATGTCGTCGCGCCTGCGATTATTGGTGTTTTGGCGCAACGCTTAGTTCGACGTTTATGTGAGCATTGCAAAGAAGCGCATCAAGATGTTGATGTTGCATTTTTGCACCGTTATTTTCATTGGCGCAGCGTTGAGTTACCGACTTTTTATAAGCCAGTGGGTTGCAAACATTGCAATGACAAGGGCTATAAGGGACGAATGGGCATTCATGAATTTTTAAAAGTTGATAATACGATGCGTGATTACATGCTGAAGGGGCGGAGTTATAACGACATTTGCAATTATGCTTACAGTATTGGTTTTAGAGATTTGCGATTTGATGGTTTTGTGAAAGCGTTACGCGGTTTAACGAGTTTAGAAGAGGTGATTCGTGTGACAGCAGACAATT
Organism: uncultured Methylomagnum sp.; assembly: GCA_964558865.1. Classification (GTDB taxonomy): domain Bacteria; phylum Pseudomonadota; class Gammaproteobacteria; order Methylococcales; family Methylomonadaceae; genus UBA10906. The sequence goes on along the minus strand of CAZLGN010000010.1, from coordinate 1,182 downwards.
AGGCGCGAATAAATCCGCGCCCATTTTTTACTTATAATTCGCGCGTGGCACTAAATTTAATATCGGGATAACGTTCTTCGGCAAGTTGCAAATTGACACGACTATTCGCCACATAAACCAAATAACCGCCACCATCTTCAGCCAAATTATCAAAGGCTTTCTTTTTAAATTCTTCGAGTTTTGCAGTATTTTCGCTGCTTATCCAACGCACCGCAGAAATCGGAATTGCGTCATAAACACATTCCACGTTGTATTCGCCTTTTAAACGATATGCCGTCACGTCAAACTGCAACACGCCGACCGCGCCTAAAATTAAATCGTTATTTTTGAGTGGACGAAATAACTGTGTCGCGCCTTCTTCGGTCAATTGAATTAAACCTTTTTGCAACGCTTTGGCGCGTAATGGGTCTTTTAAAACGACACGGCGGAATAATTCGGGCGCGAAATAGGGAATGCCACCATATTTCAAGGTTTCGCCTTGCGTGAATGTGTCGCCAACTTGAATCGTGCCGTGATTGTGCAGGCCAATAATATCGCCCGCATAGGCTTCTTCAACCGCGTTGCGCGTCGCGGCTTGAAAGGTAATTGCGTTCGCAATTTGAATACTTTTACCTAAACGAACATGGTGAATTTTCATGCCTTTGTCGAATTTTCCTGAACAAACGCGCAAAAATGCCACGCGGTCACGATGCGACGGATCCATATTTGCCTGAACTTTGAATACAAAACCTGTGAATTTTTCTTCAGTTGGTGAAACAGTGCGTTGCACCGCTTCTCGCGGCAACGGCGAAGGCGCATATTCAGCAAAGGCATCGAGTAATTCTAAAATGCCAAAATTATTCACCGCTGAACCAAAGAAAACAGGGGTTAATTTTCCCGCTAAATAGGCTTCTAACTCAAATTCATGACTTGCGCCTTTGACTAAATCAATTTCATCACGCAATTCTTGCGCTTGCGAGCCGAGTAATTCATCAAGTTTGGGATTTTCTAAGCCTTTAATCACTTCTGCTTCGGCGATTTTGCCGCCGTGTTGTGCGCTAAATAAATGAATTTCGTCTTTGTACAAGTGATAAACGCCTTTGAAACGTTTGCCCATTCCGATAGGCCACGTCATGGGCGCACATTGAATTTTTAAAACGTGTTCAACTTCGTCCAATAATTCAATCGGTTCACGTCCTTCGC
>CAZLGN010000009.1:0-24989 GCA_964558865.1 uncultured Methylomagnum sp. | reverse complement strand
ACCACTGACCTGTCTCTTAGGAGGAGACCGCTCTATCCTACTGAGCTACCGAGGCATAAGTCAGTAAGTCTAACATGATTTAAATCAAGATTGGTGTGTTAAACAGAAACGAAGGTATTATTTGAGAAATCACTAATTACTCCGCCGTCACGTCCATAAGCGGTAACTTTTTCAGATTTACCTTTGAGAATATGGAGAGTGCGCTTGTTGTTACGCGCCAGCATCTCAATACTTGCACCATTTTGCTCATTCAATTGTTTGCAATCCGCACACAAACGCATAAGTTGTTCCCAACACGATTTTGCATTTTCGGGCGACAGACCTGTAATCGCCACTCGTTGAAAATACGCTGTTACGCCGTCTGGAGACAGCGGCAATTGTTCTGCCGCTAAAATTTGTTCTAATTGTTTGTTGAACATATCTAATTGGGTAACCAACTCACGCTTATTACCCGCAACCGCATTGATAAAGTCCGCCTGAGGCGGGCGTATCAAACTTTCAGATTCTTGCGTGAGTTGGTTGTAGAGACGTTGAGCTAGCTGCAAAGCATTAGTAATCAACTGTTCTGCAATTGGAAACGTGTGTTCAATCATAAATTAGCGTTCGCCTCATAAAAGTTTACATTGCATAGTGCAGCATTTTTGTTGCGATTCTATCTGGATTGATTTTGTAAGTGCCGTTTTCAATGGCTTGTTTAAGCCGCGCCACTTTTTCGGTATCAATGCTAGATTCGCGTGAAAAATCCACACTTTTTTTAATTGCGGTGAAGCTGTTATTTAATACAACGCTGTCTGTACGAACTACCGCTTCACTTGCTACCACCGATGATTTAGATTCAATATTTGAAAGCGTTAGTTCAAAACTTTTGCTGTTCACATTGTCTTTTTGGTGGGGTTTAACAGGGGCAGAAACTGCTGCTCCATTTTTTATCAATTCAATAGCCATGCCGAGCTCCTTAAAGTTGTCTGTATGATAGACACTCGTATCGGCGTAGCAAAGAAAATCTTTAACTAAAATTGCATAATTGTCATGTTTTACAGTCTCATTGCGATACGCTCACTTGCCCTACATCAACAATTGTCGCATTGATTACTCGTTCGGAATTTTGATTTTTAACTCGAATTATCTGACCACGACTCCCTTCAGATTGCGCGACACCGTTCATTTTTATCGCAATCCCGGCGCGTTCTGCCGTAATCAATACATTGTCACCGCGTTTAATCAATTTTGGTTCGATAAAATCTTTCATTACCACCACCGCACCCGCTGGCAAATTTCTAACGGCTTGTTTATTTAAAATAGCATCCACACTGGCAAGATAATTATCACGCAATTGGGTAACGTCTTTTCGCACCAAAGAAAAATGTTGTGCTGTAGCGGTTTCACCCCGTTGCAATGGCTGCGTCAAAATCACAACATTATCGAATGGCGTAATAATGATAGACACAAAAATTGCCCACTTTTTATTTCCTCCACTGCAATGTACGTTAATTGAAGAACGTCCCGATTTCATTAAATTTGGCGCAAAAGCCTCTATCGGTTGTGGACACAACGCTAAGTTCAAGCGATCCACTAACGGCGTTATATTTATTTCGTACTCGGCAGTAGTATTGATATTTTGGGCAACATAACTTTTAACCGTTTGATAAATCGATTCATGTGTTTGCCATTGTGGCTCGGCATGAGGTGCATTTGTTGTTAGAAATGCAATGGCAAAAAACAGCATCAATCGAATCATAAAAATACCAGTTAAACCGTTAACGTAATCGCTTTGTGTGTATAGATAGCAGATTCAATGCCAAAATGTATTTAGGCTGTAAAGCCAATAAATGCAACCCTTCGTTTTAAATTAAAGTGAATTTATTACCTGCACTTTTTTTACAACATCGCCTTCCGACAATTTTTTGACCAATCCATCATTCGTGTCGTGTCAAAAATTAACAGGCTATTTTTTAACAAACACTTAAACTTTATAGGATTTTTGTCGATAACCTTGTTGTCTAATAATATCGGAAATACTAACCAGCTGATTTTCGTTGATTAAATTTTTCTGGCATACAGCGTGCTTTTAATCGAAGTACAAAAACATTTTTTAGGAGTCATTACGATGGCAATCAATTTTGATGCGGCTTTGGGTAAATCCCCACAAATTTTGGCACTACGCGAAAAACGCAGCGAAGTGCTAGCGGCAAACATGGCAAATGCCGATACACCAAATTTTAAAGCGCGAGATTTGGATTTTTCACGGGTATTAAAAAAGTCGATGCCTGAACCAACCTTGCTTGCACATACACAGTCTGGACATTTTGCCCCTGAGCAACCATTTTTGGGCGCACAATTAAAATACCGTAATCCAAACCAAGTTTCGCTTGATGGTAATACGGTTGAAGAACATATTGAGCAAGCGAAATACGCCGAAAATGCGTTGCAATATCAAACAAGTTTAGAATGGTTAAGCGGTAGCTTTAAAGGTTTAACCACTGCGTTCACAGGACAAGTCTAATGTCGGCACTCAACATTTTTGATATTGCAGGTAGTGGCATGAACGCGCAACAAGTGCGTTTAAACTTAGTTGCCAGTAATTTAGCCAATGCCAACAGCGTCAGTAGCAGTCAAGGCAGTGTTTATAAATCACGCCAACCTGTTTTTGGTGCAGAATTGAAAAATGTCATCGATGCTCAAAATGGCGCAAGTAAAGTCGAAATACGTGGCATTGTCGAAAGCAAAGCTCCCGCCGTGATGGAATATGCGCCAAATCATCCGATGGCAGACAAAGACGGTTATATTTTTAAACCAAATGTAAATTCTGTAGAAGAAATGGCGAACATGATGTCCGCATCACGTTCCTATCAAAACAATATCGAAGTGTTGAACACCGCTAAACAAATGATGTTACAGACACTAAAGATGGGTCAATAATTAAGGGGGATTTTTATGGCAGCAGTAACCAGTAGTACCAGCGCGGTTAATCCGTTTGATGCGCTAAACAAAAGTACCAGTGAAGCAACGGCAGCCGCTAAAGCCGCTGCATCAACAGCCGCTTCACTTGCAATTGCAAAGAAAAAAACATCTCTTGGTCAAGATGACTTTTTAAAACTAATGACCACACAAATGACGCACCAAGATCCGAACAACCCAATGCAAAACGGTGAGTTTTTATCTCAAATGGCACAATTTGGTACAGTTTCGGGGATTCAAGATTTACAAAAATCGTTCGCAACGTTCTCAAGTTCAATTCAATCTGATCAAGCATTGCAAGCTGCAGGCATTGTAGGACGTTATGTTTCTGTCCCAACTAATCAAGGCATCTTGCCTGCTGGCGGTGAAATTAGCGGAAAAGTAAATTTAACAAGCAGCACACCTAATCTTCAAATCAATGTTTCAAATTCTGCAACAGGAGAATTTATTAAAAATATCGATTTGGGTACTCAAAGTGCGGGCGATATTCCATTCTCTTGGGATGGCACAGATTCCACTGGCACGTTAGTAAATCCTGGCGCGTATAAAATCGTTGCTTCAGCCGTCGTAGACGGTAAAAATACCACGCCGACAACCGACATCGATTCAAAAGTTGAAAGTGTTTCGATGGCAAACGGGTCAAACGGTATGAAAGTTAATCTCGTCGGGGCGAATAGCGTCGATTTTGGTCAAATTAAACAAATTCTTTAAATTCACATTTTTTAGGAGTACACATCATGGGTTTTTCAACAGCATTAAGCGGCTTAAAAGCAGCATCAACAACGTTATCTGTAACAGGTAACAACATCGCTAACTCACAAACGGCGGGTTTCAAAGAATCACGCGCTCAGTTTGGTGACGTTTATACCAACAGTTTAGGCTCTTCAGGTGCTTCTGCCGTAGGTGCAGGCGCACGAGTTTCTTCTGTGGCGCAACAATTCAAACAAGGCAACATCGAACCGACTGGCAATGCGTTAGATTTAGCAATTAGCGGTGAAGGCTTTTTTGCAATGGGCGATTTAGTTGACCCAATCATTCCAGACAAACCATTAGAAGCCACTTCGTACACGCGCAACGGCGCATTCCACATCAATAACGCGGGTAACGTTGTCGATGACAATGGTCGCTATTTGTTGGCATTCAAACCAACGGGCGCAACGGTTGCTGAAGGATTTGACGTGGGGGTTAAATTACCGTTATTGATTAAAACCGATCAAGGTGCGCCAACGCCAACCACAAACGTTGACATGAAATTGAACTTAAACGGTTCAGCGAAACCCGCTGTAACGCCTTTTGCTTTCACTACACCTGGTACTGCGCCGTATATTCCTGATCCAAAAACCTACACGCACACCACATCAATTACGACTTATGACGTATTGGGTAACGCGCACATTGTTTCAACCTATTTTTCTAAAACAGCCGTGCCGAATGAATGGGACGCTTACACATTCATCGATGGCAGAAGTCTTCAACCAGGCGTTCAAGAAGACGTTTATGCTATTCCACCCGTCGTTGCAACGGGGGCGGTCGCATTGCCTGAAGGCACCATCACGACACAACCAACCAAAGTCATGTTCGATGACAAAGGTAATTTGACGAAATTATCACCGATTGCAACAACAGGCGATTTAGCCCGTTCAGCTGCAGCACTTGCGAAAGTGAAATATAACGCGGCTGCCGCAGAGGTTGTGTCAAAACAAGAATTCGTAAAACAAGCCGAAGCTGTCTTCGCCGCTGCCACTGCGTCGCTTGAAGTAGCGAGTGCAGTTCCTCAAATAGATGGCGTTGTTCCAGCACAAGTGACGGCAGCAGAAGAAGCCTTAGCACGAGCGCAATCATCATTAGATGCCGCTAACAACGCTTTGGTAGTTGTTACAGATAATAAAGCGACATTAAAAGATGATTACGATATGAAAACCGACGCGGTTAATACGGCAGAAGCCGATGAAGTATTAGCAGCGGCGGAAGCAGCGGCGGCTGGTAAAACGGCTCCTAAATCAGCTAATACAAAAGTCGATTTCGGTGCGGTGGATATTTCAGCAATTAACCCCGATTTGAAAGTCTCAAACATGAGTTTCAGCATTGATTTTGTAGGTTCAACACAATTTTCAACGCCGTTCACTGTGAATGATTTAAGACAAGACGGTTTGCCAGTGGGAAATTTGACAGGCGTTGACGTAGATAAAACAGGCGTTATATTTGCGAAGTACAGCAACGGTTTTGCAAAACCTATCGGTCAAGTGGCATTAGCGCGTTTTTCAAGCAATCAAGATTTAGCAAAAGTGGGTAATACCACTTGGTTGGCAACGTCAGATTCAGGCGCACCAATTTACGGTGCGGGTGGCGATAACAACTTTGGTCAAATTCGTTCATCATCGATTGAAAACTCAAACGTGGATTTATCAGAACAGTTAGTGAAATTGATTGTGGCGCAACAAGCCTATCAAGCAAACTCACAAACTGTGACCACTGAAAAAACCATCATTGACACGATGTTGAGAATCTAATTATTGATTTTGTGGGCGTGACAAATTCACGCCCACAATTCAACATTTCAAACGGAGAATTTTATGGATCGCAGTCTTTTTATTGCTATGAGTGGCGCGACACAAACGTTGCTGGCTCAAACGGCAAATGCCAACAATTTGGCGAACGCACAAACTACAGGCTTTAAATCTGACTTAGAACAATTTCGCAGTATGCCTGTTTTTGGCGATGGTTTTCCGACACGGGTTTATGCACAAACTGAAAAACCAGGTACGGATTTTTCACCAGGCGGTTTGCAAACAACAGATAATCCACTAGATATAGCGATTAAAGGAGAAGGTTTTTTTGCTGTTCGAGACGGCAAAGGCAAAGAGGCTTATACGCGAGCGGGGAATTTTCAAATGACACCCAGCGGCGATTTACTTACCGCTTCGGGATTAGCCGTTTTAAATCAAAATGGTGAGCCGATTAACATTCCACCAGCCGAAAAATTGACGATTAGCGGTGATGGAACAATCAGCATTATTCCATTTGGTTCAAATGGCGGCGCAATGACAAACCTCGATAAAATCAAACTGGTTAAACCTGATATTAAAAATGTTGAAAAGCGTGTTGACGGTTTAATTTATATCAAAGATGGTTCAGCACAAGCCGACAATATAGCGGTTGAAGTGTCTCAAGGCGTTATCGAAGGCAGCAACGTGAGTGCGATTGGCGCGATGGTTGACATGATTGAATTGGCGCGTAATTTTGAAATGCAATCAAATGTAATGAAAACAGCAAAAGAAAATGCAGCAGCGGGTTCAAAATTATTACAAATGTAATTTTCATGGCATAGATAGTGCTGAAATTTAAACATACAACAACAATTATCTCTGGGGAATTACCATGACAGAACGTGCATTATGGGTAGCAAAAACGGGGCTAGATGCTCAACAAACCCGCATGGCGGTTATCGCCAACAACTTAGCAAACGTAAATACGACGGGCTTTAAAAAAGAACGCGCCGTCTTTCAAGATTTGATGTATCAAAATATGCGTCAAGTTGGCGCACAGACTTCGCAAACTAGCCAATTACCAACTGGTTTACAGCTTGGAACAGGTGTGCGAGTGATGGGAACTGAAAAATTACACATTCAAGGCAACGTTGAACCTACGGGTAATCAGTTAGACGTGGCGATTAGCGGACGCGGTTTTTTACAAGTTACCATGCCAGACGGCACGACGAATTACACACGCGATGGACAATTAAAAGTCGATCAAAATGGTCAGCTTGTTACTATCAACGGGTTGGCAATAAATCCGTCTATTACGATTCCACCACAAGCTATTACGGTTACGATTGGTAGTGATGGAACCGTTTCTGTAAAAGAAGATGGAAATCCTGTACCAAATAACGTTGGACAGTTACAAATTGCAAACTTTACCAACATTGCAGGGTTAGATCCTATTGGGGAAAGTTTGTTCCGCGAATCAAATGCGAGTGGCCCGCCAATTGTTGGTACACCAGGACAAGGTGAATTTGGTGGCATCGTTCAAAGTTCACTCGAAACCTCAAACGTGAATGTAGTGGAAGAATTGGTCGGTATGATTGAAACGCAACGTGCTTATGAAATGAATTCCAAAGCCATTTCGACAACAGATCAAATGTTGTCGTATGTGACGCAAAATCTGTAATCAGTCGAGTAATTAAAATGATGAGAAGCCGCCTTCGATTTTTTGTACTACTGCCACTTTTTTTGGTGGCTTGTGGTGCGCCTTTACCCAAGCGCGAGCCATCATTTTCGCCCGTCGCGCCAGCTGATTTGCGTCCGCCACCACAAAGTACGGGCGGTATTTATCAACCTGGTTATGATATGCGTTTGTTTGAAGATCATACAGCTAGACGGGTTGGTGATGTTTTAACCGTACAATTGAATGAACGGACGCAATCAAATAAAGCGGCTAATAATCAGGATTCTAAAGATGATTCGGTGGAAGTTAGTTTACCAACGCTGTTTGGTTTAGGGGCGTTGTTACTGGGCAGTGATATGTCAACATCAATGGAAACTAAAAAAGCATTCAAAGGCAAAGGCAACGTCGGACAAAGTAACCAATTAAATGGCTCAATTTCTGTCACAGTGGTTGAAGTTTTGCCAAACGGTAATTTAAAAATTCGCGGTGAAAAACGCATTACGCTTAATCAAGGTGATGAATTTGTTCGTTTATCGGGTATTGTTCGACCTGTTGACATTACGCCTGCCAATATCATTGATTCAGGAAAAATCGCGGATGCCACATTTATGTACACAGGGGAAGGTTCGCTTGCAGATGCTAATACAAAAAGCTGGGTATCGCGTATTTTCAACAGTCCTTGGTTCCCATTTTAATTAACGAGCAACGAATATGATAAGCGTCCCACATAGTTTGGTTTTAATTTTGTTGCTAACAGGATTTTTACCGACTGCACACGCTGAACGGATTAAAGATATTGCATCGATTGAAGGCGTTCGGGTCAATCAATTAGTCGGTTACGGTTTGGTTGTTGGCTTAGATAAAACAGGCGACAGCAGTACCAGTTCACCGACTTCGCGCCAAAGTTTATCGAGTATGTTGAAACGTTTTGGCATTACGTTATCGCCGCAAGATTTACAACAATTGAAAGCTAAAAACATTGCGACGGTTGCCGTTCAAGCCGATTTGCCAGCTTTTGCGAAACCTGGAATGGCAATTGATGTCACGGTCTCATCGATGGGTGATGCAAAAAGTTTGCGCGGTGGTTCGCTTTTAATGACTCCATTGAAAGGCGCAGACGGCGAAACCTACGCGATTGCTCAAGGAAATTTAGTGGTTGGCGGAATGACTGCATCGGGTAAAGATGGCTCCAGCGTTACCGTGAATAATCCAAGCGCGGGACGCATTTCAAATGGTGCATTAGTTGAACGTACCGTACCAACGCCGTTTTCAGAAGGTGATTCATTAGTTTTCAATTTACATCGTGCAGATTTCACTACTGCAAATCACATGGCGGAATCGATTAACAAATTACTCGGTGCCAATACCGCTAGAGCGATTGACGCAACATCGGTTCGCGTTAATTCACCGAATGATTTAGGTCAAAAAGTGATGTTTGCGTCAGTAGTTGAAAACGTGAATGTTGAAATGGATGAAGCTCCCGCTCGCGTAATTGTCAATTCACGCACAGGCACAGTCGTTGTCAGTAACAAAGTTCGCGTAACACCCGCTGCGGTTTCTCACGGTAGTCTAGTTGTTACGATTGACGAAAATATCAATGTTTCACAACCAAATCCGCTTGCACAAGGTCAAACGACTGTCACACCTCAATCGAGCGTGAAAGCAAAAGAAGAAAAAAATCGTATGTTTGCTTTCAAACCTGGCGTTTCATTGGATGATTTAGTGAATGCTGTGAATCAAGTTGGCGCGGCTCCGAGTGATTTAGTGGCGATTTTAGAAGCCTTAAAATCGGCAGGCGCGTTGCACGCAGAACTGATTATTATCTAAATAAACGAGAAATTCAGATGATAAGCACACCAGCTTCGGCGAATTCTGCGGTTTATAATGATTTTAGCCAATTTTCAAAATTGAAAACCGAGGCTAAAACGGATTCGCCTGCCGCCATAAAAAAAGTGGCTCAACAATTTGAAGCTCTTTTTTTGAACAACATTTTGAAGGGAATGCGCTCTGGGCAATTAGCCGAAGGGGTATTTGATAGCAGTCAAAGCAAGTCTTATAACGAAATGTACGATCAACAATTGTCGCAACATTTAGCGGGAAAACCTGGCATGGGTTTAGCCGATTTAATTGTCAAACAACTCAGTCCAAAAGCCCCGAATCCGCATCCTCAAACGTTAGAAGACTACCTAAATAATCCAGTAACAATTGTCCGAACGCCAGACGGTTTAATTTTTGGCAATGAAGCGGATGATGACGAAAATGAAACTGCATTTAAGAATGGTCGATCAAAGCCGATACAGGCGGCAGTCGATTTTGTTAGAGAATTGTTGCCTTATGCACAACAAGCCGCAAAAACGTTAGGTATTCATCCTAATGCGTTATTAGCCCAAGCCGCATTAGAAAGCGGCTGGGGCAATTCCGTTATTAAAAATGGTGACGGTTCAAGCAGTCACAACTTGTTTAATATCAAGGCGGATCGTTCATGGCGCGGAAAACAAGCGGAAGTTTCAGCTCTCGAATTTGATCAAGGTATTGCACGACGTATGCGTTCTGGATTTAGATCTTATCCGTCGTATCAGGAAAGTTTTAATGATTATGTTCATTTCATTAAAAATAATCCACGTTATGAATCTGCCTTAACAAAAACCAGCAACGTCGGACAATATATGCGCGAATTGCAACGCGCGGGTTATGCAACCGATCCAAGTTATGCCGATAAAGTGCTACATATTTATCAAAGTAATGCGTTAAATTTATTTGCGAATGCAACGGCGGCGGTGAAATAAACATCGCTTAGTTTTTAACACTTTAGAAAATTAGGTTATTCCCATGGCAAGTGGAATTTTAGGAACAGCGTTAACAGGCTTAATGGCTTTTCAACGGGCGATGCAAACGGGCAGTAACAACGTTGCCAACGTTAATACTGACGGTTACAGTCGTCAAAGTACCAATTTAGAATCTGCAACAACTACCTTCGATCGTGGCAATTACATCGGTAATGGCGTTGACGTTTCCAACGTGTCACGCAGTTACGATCAATTTATCAACAATAACATTCGTACTTCTGCCTCCTCGTTAGGTGACGCGGATCGTCTTCAAACGATGACTAAGCAAGTCGATAATTTAATGGCAAATCCTGAAACAGGTATGTCAAATGCGATGAAATCGTTTTTTAAAGCAGCGAACGGCGTGGCAACCGACCCGACTTCTGTACCCGCTCGAACAATCATGGTTTCCGAAATCAGTTCTTTGGCGACACAGTTCAATACAGTTTCTTCTCAATTAGACAATTTTCGGGCGCAAAATAACGCGCTGATGCAGACGAATATCGACAATATCAATAGTTACACGCAAAACATTTCAAATTTAAACATCAAAATTTCGGCTGTGACACGCGGTGGCGGCACACAATTTCCCAATGAATTACTTGATCAACGTGATCAATTATTAGCGAAATTATCTGAAAATATCGATACGTCAATTCTTGTTCGTTCTGACGGTGCCGTTGATGTGTTTATTGGTCAAGGTCAGGCGTTAATTTCTGGCAATTCGCACATGACCTTAGCGTTATCGAATTCTACGACCGATGTCATGCAAAAAAGAGTTGTTATGAAAGCCAAAGCAACCGATAGCGATGGATTAGACGTAAGTAACCAATTTTCAAGCGGTTCATTAGCAGGTTCAATGAAATTTCGTGATCAAGTTTTAGATCCTGCACAACAACAATTAGGTTTAGTTGCGGCAGGTTTGGCGAAATTAACCAATGAAATTCACGAACAAGGTGTCGATTTAAAAGGCAATGTCGGTAAGGCGATGTTCTCTTTTCAACCAACCGAAGTCATGGTGTATTCAAATTTGGGAAATCCAAGCGGTGCCGTTAACGTCACCATCGACACAGCAACCGTTAACAATTTGCAAGCCAGTGACTACCGTTTAGACTACAACCTTGGCGCGTATTCGTTAACTCGATTGAGCGACAACATGAAAGTCAGTTTGCCGAGTGGCGGTTTGCCTACAACGGTAGATGGAATGACAATTACTGAAATGGAAATTCCTTCTGGCACCTCAAGTTTTATTATTCGCCCGACTTACAGCACTGCCGCAAACATTCGTGCCGCGATTACCGCACCTGATGAAATTGCCGCCGCTCAGTCCAATTCTAATGGTGACAACACGAATGCCTTGGCGTTGACGAAATTAGAAACACAATCGACGCTCACTAATAGCAAAACCTTTGGGCAAACTTACGAACAATTAGTTGCCAAAGTCGGGTCGTCAACCAATGCCGCAACCGTCAGTTTGTCCGCGCAAAAAGCGTTGTACAACACATCTATTGAAGCTCGCGCTAATTTTGCGGGCGTGAATCTTGATGAAGAGGCGGCGAACTTAATTAAATTTCAAAATGCTTATCAAGCCTCATCTCAAGTGGTCGCTATTTCGCGAGCGTTGTTTGATAGCTTAATTGCCGCTGTTCGATAGGAGTTTTATCATGCGTATTTCTACTGCTTATCCTCAACAATTCAACGTTAACTCGATGTTTGACCAACAAGCGAAGTTAAACGAAACTCAATTAAAACTTTCCAGCGGTAAAAAGTATTTAACGCCTGCTGAAAATCCTTCCGCAGCGGCGTATGCCCTTGGATTTCAACAATCCATCAATGAAACGTTGCAATATCAAGAGAATGCCGATGCAGTGACGCAGCGTCTAACACTTGAAGAAACATCTTTGAGTAGTGCGATTGATACTTTACAACGCTTGAAAGAATTGGGCTTGCAAGGCGTAAGTGATTCAGGAAATTCAACCATTTCACGAAACGCGATTGCCGCCGAGTTTGAACAGTTAAATGAACATTTGGTTGGTTTGGCGAATACGCGCAATGCGAACGGCGAATACATTTTTTCGGGTACAAACACAACGGAAATGCCGTTTGGTAAAAAAACAGATATTAGTTCAAAATTAGATGTGGTGGTTCTTGCAACAACTGAAAGTAAAACGACAGCAACGGAAGCCTTGCCCGTTAAAGCGTGGGATAAATTCGTTACCACACAAGCGACCAGTGCCGCCTACGATTTTATTTTGAAAAATCCTGTTAACATTCCTGTTGGAACAAAACCTGCGGATGCTGCGAATTTACGCGATCTTGCGGCACAAGCTGCTGCCGAATGGGTTGCCACGCAAGATACAACGCCTTACGTTGATGAAGCAAAACTTAATGCCTCGTTAAATCATAAAGCCTTTCCTGCAACATGGGATGCCAGTTGGAATGATACAAATGTTAAATTTGTGACCGAATTCAACAAGGCAATTGTATCGATTCAATCCAAAAATGCTCCCGTTGCGTCACTAAAACAATTAGCAGATGCCGCGACGGTTTCATTGAATGACGCAAAAGTTGCTTACAAAACCTCTGTCGCAAATTATGTGGATCCTGCGAGTACCGTTCAGACAATCAGTACGCCAAAAAGTGAAGCGTGGACAGATTATGTCAGTAAGCAAGCGGTATCGGACGCTTATCAGTTGGTTGATCAATATAATCCGTCGCTAACATTGGAAGATGCTATAAAAAAATCCGCCGATCGCCTTGAAGCTTACACCAATGCGGTTAATAGCCCAGCTGGGGTTAGTGCTGGCAGAAGTGGAACGCTTGCTTTTAAAATTGCTGCTGAACAAACAGCGAGTGTTTATAACACCGCATTTCAAGCAATTTTCACTCAAGCTAATGACGCAAAAAATTTAACCGATTCAGCGGTCGCAGGTTCAGAGTTTCAAGTGGCTTTAACGGAAAATAAAGATGCAGCAACGAGTGCTTGGACAACTTACAGCACCGCTTCTGACAGAACAATCAACGTTTCGGCAACGGCAGCAAATGCCATTACAACAACTGACGTAGTAACGCCGACGACAACAACATCAAAATCAGCGTTTTTTTATTCAGGTTCAAATACGCAACGTGAAATTCAGATTGGTGTTTCACGCAAAATAGCGGATGGCGATACAGGTTCAAATGTTTTTGGTCCTTCGCATATAACAGGAAAAATGATTTTTGATACCGTTAAAAACTTTGCTGACGAATTACGCGCAGACAGACCCACTTTGGCGACATTACAAGAATTGGACGATGCGTTTGTGCAACTTTCAACGGTACGTTCAACGATTGGCGCACGCATAAACGCGATTGATCGTCAAAAACAATCGAATGAAGATTTCATCATCAATACAAAAACCGCTTTGTCTCAAGTTCAAGATTTGGATTACGCGCAAGCAATCACCCAGTTGAATTCACAACAAATGTCATTGCAAGCAGCACAACAATCGTATTCAAAAGTTCAAGGAATGTCGTTGTTTAAATATATCTAAAATTTTGTAAAGTGCGTGTCAAGAAACTGCCATAAAAATGTGACACAATCCTGTGCCGAATGAGATTTTGTGTACCAGTCAAAAAAAACGTGGTTATGCTTAACAATGTGGTAGTAGATGCTGTAAGATTTGCCCAGTATTTTGCTTTTAATTGATAAAACATGGAGAAAATAATGGCGAGTATTCTTGCAGTTGACGATTCAGCTTCAATGAGAAAAATGGTGTCGTTCACTTTAAAAACGGCAGGCTATGATGTTGAAGAGGCAGAAGACGGCGTAGATGCTTTAAAAAAAGCAAAACTACGCACGTTTGATTGTGTCGTCACGGATGTCAATATGCCAAACAAAGACGGAATTGCATTGATTCGTGATTTACGCCAACTACCGCAGTATAAACACGTTCCGATGTTGATGTTAACGACAGAATCGGGCATGGAAAAGAAAATGGAAGGCAAAGAAGCTGGCGCAACAGGCTGGATGGTAAAACCGTTCAACCCCGATCAGCTTTTGAAAACGTTGCTCAAAGTGTTAGGTTAATTAACCAACACAACTTAATTTTTGTTCGCTTTAAATTATTAAAGAAGGAAAAACGATGTCCATTGATATGACCCAGTTTCACGATGTGCTATTTGAAGAATGCTTAGAACATTTAGATATTATGAAGTCAGAGCTTGAAAGCATTGATTTAAACGCTTTTGACAAAGAAAAAATGAATACGATTTACCGTGGCGCACACACGATTAAAGGCGGTTGTGCGATGTTGGAATTTCACACAGTTTCTGCTTATGCCAAAGAAATGGAACACCTGTTAGGTGAAATGCGTGACCAAACGAAACAAACTAACCCTGACAATATCAATGTCATGCTGGAATCCGTTGAATTTCTTCGCGCCATGATTGCGACACTTCAAAACAAAGAGATTGTTGATGATGCCAAAGCCGTGGCACATTGCGCCAAAATGCAGGCAGCCATCGTTTAATCCGTTTTATTCGCGCCGATTACTCGGCGCGAATCCCCTTGATAAAGACTAAATTCCCTCTCTTTCAATTTAATTCAACGTTAGGAAAATTTAGGCACAGGATTTGCACTGAATGAGTGTAGATTTTAGGAATGGTTAAAACCTTAACCACAGTTTAAATAAATTCAGGCACACACAAGGTAAAGTTATGTCTATCGATATGTCGCAATTTCATCAAGTCTTCTTTGAAGAGTGTTTCGAAGGCTTAGAGGCGATGGAATCAGGGTTGTTGTCGCTCGATATTGGCGACATTGATTCCGAAGTTATCAATACCATTTTCAGAGCAGCACATTCCATCAAAGGTGGTAGTGGCACATTCGGTTTCACCGTTGTTGCCGAATATACGCACATCATGGAAACGCTACTCGATGAAATGCGTGACGGGCGGAGACAGGTCACAAAACCTGCTGTGGACGTGCTTTTAGGTTCCGTCGATTGTTTGCGTGAAATGCTAACATCCATTCAAAATGAAGAAGATGTCAACATGGCAAGTGCCGCGAAACATCAAGCGGCTTTAGAAATGGAATTGAATGGCACGACAGGCGGCGGACACGCTACCGCTGCTGCACATAACCCTGCGCCAACGCCAATTACCGTTGCAACACCAGAACCCGATTCTGAAGAAGAAAATGAAGAAATTGACGAAGAGCAAGGCTGGAAAATTTCTTTTTGTCCGTATTTGAGCTTACTTCGCACGGGTAATGATCCCGTTCGATTGTTCAGAGAAGTCAGTCAATTAGGTGAATTTACTGCGAATGCCACAATTGAAGACGTTCCGCCTTTTGCCGACTTAGATCCTGAAGAATGCAGTATTACTTGGGAATTAAAATTAGTTACAGACGCGACAGAAACCACGGTCAAAGAAATTTTTAGTTGGGTTGAAGATGATTGTGCTTTGGAATTCGCGCCATTAGCCAAACCGAAAAAAGTTAAAAAACCGAAAGCTGCCACACCTGTTCACGTTGAAGCGGCTCCAAAAGTTGAAGTTGCTCATCCTCCTGTTATAGCAGCAGCAAAAAAACCGCCCGCTGTTGAAGCCGATGCGTCAAAAAATACACCCAAAGCGTCAAGTTCGATTCGTGTTGATACCGATAAAATTGACACACTCATTAACATGGTAGGCGAGGTTGTAATTACGCAATCAATGCTCGGTTTAATTGGTGAAAACTTCTCAATGGACAAAGTCGGTTTGCTAAAACGTGGCTTGGCACAATTGGAACGTCACACGCGCGATTTACAACAAAGCGTGATGAATATCCGAATGTTACCGATTAGTTTCGTTTTCAGTCGATTCCCGCGTTTGGTTCACGATATTAGTACCAAATTAGACAAAAAAATTACGCTGAAATTAGTCGGTGAAAATACCGAAGTCGATAAAGCCGTTGTTGAGTTAATTAACGATCCATTAGTACATTTAATTCGTAATAGTTTGGATCACGGTATCGAAATGCCCGCCGCGCGTATCGCCGCTGGCAAACCCGAAATGGGAACAATTGAACTCAAAGCCTATCATCGCGGCGGTCACATTGTGATTGAAATTGTCGATGATGGCGGCGGCATGGATAAAAATCGCTTACTTGCCAAAGCAATTGAAAAAGGCTTGGTGGAAGAATCGGCGATTATGACCGATAAACAGATACTCGAATTGATTTTCATGCCAGGCTTCTCAACAGCGGAACAATTGACAGACATTTCTGGGCGCGGCGTGGGAATGGACGTAGTACGCCGAAACATTCAATCGCTCGGCGGTAATATCGATATTATTTCTGAGTTGGGAAAAGGCACGACAATTGCTATTCATTTACCATTAACCTTGGCGATTTTAGATGGTCAATCGGTTGCAGTCGGTGACGAAACGTACATTGTGCCATTGGTTTCAATTATCGAATCTATCAATATCACTGAAAAAATGTTGAATAAAGTGGCGGGCAAAGGGGAAACGTTCAAACTTCGCAATGAGTATTTACCGATTATTCGAATGCGCGAAATTTTTAACGTGAAATCAGGTGCAGCGGCAAAATCGAACGAAGGCGTAATTGTGGTAGTCGAAGGGCAAGGCGCATTATGTGGTTTCTTGGTAGACGAATTACTCGGTCAACAACAAGTGGTTATTAAATCCTTGGAAGCCAATTATCGCCGTGTTGAAGGCGTATCGGGTGCCACGATATTAGGCGACGGTTCGGTGGCATTGATTCTCGATGTACCAGGTTTAGTCCGTTTATCCGTTCGCTAATTTTTCTGAATTAAAACTAACTTAAATAAAAAACGTTATGTCACAAGAAAATCAAACACCTACCGTAGTTGCCGATGAAGTAACTCAAAAAAGTTCCGATACAACTATTCAGTATTTAAGTTTTGTTTTAGGCAAAGAAGAATACGGTGTCGATATTTTGCGTGTTCAGGAAATTCGCAGTTGGGAGCCTGTTTCGCGTGTTCCAAACGTTCCGCATTATGAAAAAGGCGTGGTCAATTTGCGTGGTGCGATTGTGCCAATTATTGATTTACGCGAACGTTTCAGTTTGAGCAAAGCCGAATACACGCCATTGACAGTGGTAGTCGTTTTGCAAACAGGTAGCGGAAGTTTGACGCGCATTATGGGCGTTGTAGTGGATTCCGTCTCCGACGTGATTAGTGTTGAACGTAATGAAATTCAAGGCGCACCCGATTTTGGTACGAAAGTCAGTAACGAATTTATTAACGGTCTTGTATCAGTCAACGAACGCATGGTGATGTTGCTAGATGTCGATAAATTGTTAATTATCGAAAACGTAGAACAAAACGAAAGTTAATAACATCCACTTTCGTTCGCATGATGTAAATTAAATCCAAAGGATATGCCACAATGAAAATGAATATGCCAGTCACCAATCATGAAATTATGATGAAGCCTGGAACAATTTTGGTCACGCGCACAGATTTGAAAGGCATTATTACGTTTGCAAATGATGCTTTCGTTGAAATTAGTGGTTATTCGCGTGATGAATTGGTCGGTTCGAGTCATAACATTGTGCGTCATCCAGATATGCCGACTATGGTATATGAAGAAATGTGGAAAACTTTATCAAAAGGTAATCCTTGGCATCGTGTTGTTAAAAATCGTACAAAAACAGGTGATTTTTACTGGGTTAGTGCGAATGTCATGCCCGTTTTTGAAAACTCGCAAGTTGTGTCCTATATGTCAGTTCGGCATATACCAACCCGCGCAGACATTGATGCCGCCGAACAGTTATACCGCAAAGTTAATGCTAACGAAGCTGTATTGCATTCGACAGGGTTGAAGGCGGTGCTGAAATCAATGCAAGAAGTCGCCTTACCCAAAAAAATGACGCTTGCCGCCAGTTTTTTCTTAGCTCCCAATGCGTATTTGATGTACGACGCTTTCAATGCGGAGAACTACGGCATATTAGCCGCAGTGGCAACAGCCTCTATTTTAGGTGTAACCGTTCTAACGCAAATTAGCTGTGACGTGAATGTTTCATTGGAAAAAGCAATCGATAAACTTTATCAGTTGAGTGCGAATAAATTTAGCAAGGTTTTAAATTTACGCCGCGATGATCAATTCGGTGATTTGTACCGCGCGATTTATGCGACGGGCGTTAAATTGGGTGACGATTTAGCGCAAGTGAAACAAGCTAATTCTGAATCGTTACGCATTATTCGCGGCTTAGAAAATGTGCAATCCAGCGTGTTAATTGCCAACTCAAATTTAGAAATTATTTTCGTCAATCAATCCGCGAAAAAATTATTTACGAATGCCGAAAGCGATATTCGTCAACAATTACCCAATTTTAAAGCCGCCAATTTGCTTGGGACAAATATAGATATTTTTCATAAAAATCCGTCTTATCAACGTAATTTGTTAGCCAATTTGCACGATTCGATTACCTCTAAATTGATTTTAGCGGGACGCACGATGCAAGTTATCGCCAAACCTGTGATTGCTGAAAACGGCGAACGCATTGGTTATGTTGCCGAATGGCTAGATAGAACGCTTGAAGCACAAATCGAACAAGATATTGAAAATTTAGTGAATTCCGTAAAAATCGGTGATTTAAGTGCAAGAATTCATTTAGGCGACAAAGACGGTTTCACCAAATCGCTATCTGTGAACATTAACGGGTTAGCTGACGTAATTGAAAGTGTCTTTAAAGACATCAATCGTGTTATTGAACAAATGGCTGGCGGGGATTTAACGAGCAGTATTCACGCGGATTACCAAGGTGTCTACGCGCAATGTAAAGACAATATCAATGATGCGATTGCGAAAATTAGTCAGTTTATTGTCCAAATTCGTGAAACAGCTGATTTTGTCAATAATTCGTCACAAGAAATGGCAAGCGGCAACAATAATTTGTCGCAACGTGTTGAACAACAGGCGGAAAGTTTAGAAGAAACGGCAATGAGTATGAATAAATTGTCGTCAGCGGTAAAAAGTAATGCCGATAACACGCAACAAGCAACGAAAGTCGTTCAAACGGCAACAAAAATGGCTGAAAAAGGCGGTGATGTGGTGAAATCAGCGATTGTCGCCATGCAAGAAATTAACGAAAGTAGTAATAAAATCGCCGAAATTATCGGCGTAATTGATGAAATCGCTTTCCAAACTAATTTATTGGCGTTGAATGCTTCGGTTGAAGCGGCGCGTGCTGGTGAACAAGGTCGTGGTTTTTCAGTTGTGGCGACGGAAGTTCGAAATTTAGCACAACGCAGCGCAAATGCCGCCGCGCAAAGTAGCGAGTTAATTCAAAATAGCGTCCAAAAAGTTCGTTCTGGCACAGCTTTTGTAAATGAAACGGGTGTCGCGTTGATGGAAATTGTCGATAGTATTATTAAAGTTGGTGACATTGTGGGCGATATTACGGCTTCAAGTCATGAGCAATCTGCTGGCATTGGACAAGTCAATAGAAATATCACACAAATGGACGATATTACTCAACAAAATGCAGCATTAGCGGAACAAGCCGCCGCGAGCAGTATGGCAATGAGCGAACAATCCGCTAAAATGACGCAGCTACTAAGTTTCTTTAATGTTGGAGGCAAATCTTCACTGTCATCAGTACGAAGTACAACAAACGTAGCTAAAACCATTGCAAAACCAAAACCTGTTGCCTCCTCTTCATCAAGTCACAGCAGCGATGAATGGGAAGAGTTTTAATTTGATAACTGATAACGCCAAATAACCCGCTGGGGAATAACCATGACAACAGATGTAACAAATACCAAACAAATCGAACAATTTTTAACTTTTGAACTCGCGAGCGAAGTCTACGGTGTTGAAATTTTGAAAGTACAAGAAATTAGAGGCTGGGAAGCCGTGCGTGTGATTCCCAACGCGCCTTCGTTTATCAAAGGCGTACTCAATTTACGCGGTTCGGTGATTCCAATCGTAGATTTACGCGAACGCTTTTCGCTTGATCATTGTGAATATACACACAAAACCGTCGTCATCGTGCTTTGCATTAAACATCACCGTACTGACACATTTGTGATGGGTATTGTCGCGGACGCGGTTTCCGATGTACTTGATATTAAAGTCAGCGAAATTAAAAAAGCTCCCAATTTTGGCTCACAACTTGATACCCGTTATATGCGAGGAATGCACGTTTATAAAAACGGCATGATTATGTTACTCGACGTAGATAAATTGCTTAATCCAGACGAAGTCGATGATATGGAAGCTATTTCAGATATGTCTAGCATGGAAGATTCTTAGACATGACCCGTTTAGTTGCCATCATTAACCAAAAAGGCGGTGTGGGAAAAACCACGACGACGGCAAATTTGTGTCACGCGCTGGCTGAATTGGGTAAAAAAGTCACGGTTATCGACTTTGATCCGCAAGGACATTTAGCCGTTTCGTTTGGCGTAATTTCACAAAACCTCAGTGGAATTGATGCCGCGATGCTGAAAGAAAAAAGCGTCAACGAACAAGCCGTTCAAGTGCGTGAAAATTTACAATTGATTGCCGCTGGCTCACGATTGAAAGATGTTGAACAAATGAGTAATAACGGTTCGCCGCGCGGTGTATTATTGCGTGATGCGCTTAAAGGACAACTTCTCGATCAAGATTTTGTGTTTATCGATTGTCCGCCTTCATCTGGCTTACTTGTGGCAAATGCGTTGATTGCTACCCGCGAAATTTTGGTGCCAATGGCGAGCGACTTTTTAGCGTTGCAAGGGTTGTCTCATTTAATGGGAACGGTCAAACGTTTTGAAGGCGCGTTGAAACGGCAATATAAAATTTCGGTAGTCATTTCGCGTTATATGTCTACGCGCCGCATTTCTGCTCAGGTTTTAAACATTTTGTTGTCGCATTTTCCCAATGAAATTTTAGCGACAATGATTCGTGAAACGGCGTTATTGGCGGAATGCCCTAGTTTTGGGCAAACCATTTTGGAATACAGTCCGAAAAGCCGTTCTGCAAGAGACTTCCGTAGCCTTGCCAACGATTTTCTTGAAAATAGAGTAATGACAAATGACAACAAATAATTTAATTGGCTACGATCCGCTAGCGTGGATGGATGGCGCGGATATTGAAGAAGATGCCGCTCCAAAACCTGAACCCGCTAAAAAAGTCACGAAATCGAGAGCAAAAGCGAAAGTAGAAACCGTTGAAGCGGCAGAAATTCCCGTTGTTGTCAAAGACATTACGCCAGAAGCTATTACTGAAAAAACAGTTGAAGCTGAAATTGTTGAAGCGGAAGAAGTTGTTGAAAATGAAACCATTGAAGAAATAGACGACATTGAAGTTGATGTCACCATCGACGAAGACGGTGAGATTGAAATTACCGTTGACACTAACAAAAATGCCGACTTGAGTGTTCACGTTTCGATTGAAAAAACAAACGAATCGGCTGATGATGACGATGTTATTAGTGCCGTGGTTGATGAGATTGCCGAAGAAATAACTCATGAAGAAATTACCGCCGAAATTTCTAGCAAAAAAGAGGACGTTGCGATGTCAAAAGATGCACACATTGAAGAAGCCCCTATTGGTGTACCCGCTGAACCGCATATTGACTTAGACGCAGAATCGACAATCAAGAATGTTGCCGCACTTTATGACACAGTAAAACATGCTTTAGATGCTCATGATGCTATTGAAATCAATGCTTCCGATGTGAAGGCAATTGATACATCGACGCTGCAATTATTGGTGTCATTGAAAAAGAACGCGCCGAATTTAGGCAAAACCGTTGATATTATTTATCCGTCGGCACGTTTTATCGAATCTGCAAAATTATTAGGGTTACTTGATATTTTAGACCTTGCCGCCCATTAAAAACGTCATTGGCAAGGAGTGTAATATCAAATGGCAATCGTAGAAAAAGAGCGCGAATTTAGATTTACCGTCGAGGATTTTAACGTTTTGAGAAAAATGTCGAATGAACATTCGGGTATTCAAGTTCCTGATGAACGTTTCGATATGTTTTATTCGCGGCTTTCAAAGCGTGTTCGTAAGCTAGGATTAGATGATTTTAAAGAATACTGCGCTTATTTGCGTAATAATCACGATGACGAATTTACGGAATTCATCAACGCAATCACTACAAATTTAACGTCATTTTTTCGTGAACAACATCACTTTGATTATTTACGAAATACCGTTATTCCCGATTTGTTGGTTCGCAATAAAAGCACTAAAGAAATTAAGGTCTGGTCGGCAGGTTGTTCGACTGGCGAAGAGCCTTATTCCCTTGCGATAACGCTGTTAGAATGCGTGCCGAAAGATTGGAAAATTACGATTTTAGCAACTGATTTAGACACGCAAGTTTTACACACGGCTTCGACGGGAATTTATACCGAAGATAGAATTGCAGATTTACCGCGTGACGTATTGAAACGTTGGTTTTTGAAAAGTAAATCGTCTCCAGGTCATGTCAAAGTGAAACACGATTTGCAGGCAATCATTAAATTTAAACAGTTGAATTTGATGCAGGATTGGGGCATGAATACGCCATTTGACGTGATTTTCTGTCGCAACGTGCTTATTTATTTTGATCGTGAAACAAAAGCCGCGTTGGCAAAACGATATGCTAAACTGTTGGTTAGTAAATCCTGGTTATTTATTGGGCATTCAGAATCATTGAATCAAATTTGCAATGAATTTGAATTGGTTTCAACAACGACATATCGAAAAAATACTTAACGTAAATGAGTAATGAAATTGGTAGACCCTCAATTCGAGGTTTTGATCACGTCAATCGTTATTTAGACAGAGATCACGGCATTATTGCAGCAAAAATTTTACCTGGTGAATACTACGTCACTCAAGAAAATGAATTGATTACCACTGTTTTGGGTTCGTGCATTTCAGCATGTATTCGAGATAAAGAACTTGGCATTGGTGGAATGAATCATTTTATGTTGCCTGAAACAACCGAGCAGAAAATGCAGCAAGGTAGTGACGCAATGATTGGTAATGCAACGCGCTACGGCAATTTTGCAATGGAGCATTTGATTAACACCATTCTGTCTAACGGCGGCAAACGTAAAAATTTGGAGGTCAAAGTTTTTGGTGGTGGAAAAATTATTCCAACGTTAGGCGATGTGGGTGAACGGAATGTTTTCTTTGTGTTGGATTATATTCAACAAGAAGGTTTAGCGTTATTGTCAAAAGATTTGGGCGATATTTATCCGAGAAAGGTCATTTATTTTCCGAAAACAGGTAAAGTCGGAATGAAGAAAATTCAGGACTTACATAACGACACTATCGCACAGCGTGAACGTCAATACTCAACGAATATCAAAGCCTTACCTGTTGAAGGCGATGTTGAGTTGTTTTAGCCTTTGCAGTTAATCGCCATTAGATTCCCCTTTTTTAGAGCTGCGTATGAATAAAATCCGAGTATTGATTATTGACGATTCTCTGTTAATCCGAAAAGTGCTGACCAGTATATTAAGCAATGCGCCTGATATTGAAGTGATTGGTGCGGCGGAAGATCCGCTTGTCGCACGGGATATGATTAAACAGCTTAGTCCTGATGTTTTGACGTTAGATGTTGATATGCCTCACATGGATGGCATTACATTTTTGCGAAATTTAATGCGTTTACGACCGATTCCCGTCGTCATGATTTCGACATTAACAGAACACGGTGCCGAGCCAACGTTAGAAGCACTTGCTTTAGGCGCAGTGGATTTTGTTGCTAAACCGAAAATCAATGCTGAAAATACGTTAGCAATGTACTCAGAAGAGATTATTTCTAAAGTTCGAATTGCCGCGCGTACCAATGTTACCGCGATGAAACCCCGCGAAGAGTTGCCGCACGTTGTAAAAACAACACCGATGCAAAAAACGACGCAACGCAACGTAGGATTTACCAAATTGATTGCATTAGGTTCGTCCACAGGTGGCACCGAAGCAATTAAGGTCGTGGTAAAAAGTCTACCTGCTGATTGCCCCCCCGTTTTGATTACGCAAC
The DNA here is from genome assembly GCA_964558865.1 of uncultured Methylomagnum sp. Taxonomy (GTDB): domain Bacteria; phylum Pseudomonadota; class Gammaproteobacteria; order Methylococcales; family Methylomonadaceae; genus UBA10906. The sequence continues at coordinate 1,067 of CAZLGN010000009.1, read as the reverse complement.
ATTTGCCAGCAGCATTTAGTCAATCTTTTGTGCAGCACATTGATTCTGTCACGCAAATGACGGCGAGTATTCCCGTTAATGGGCAAGTCGTTGAATGGGGTAACATTTATCTCGCGCCTGGTGGTCTGCACATGGAAGTTAACCGCGTGAATAATCAATATATTATTCGAATTGAAGATGGTGAATTGGTCAATCGACATAAACCTTCCGTTGATGTCCTTTTTCATTCGGCAGCAAAATGTGCAAAAGATAATGCGGTATGCGTTTTGCTTACAGGAATGGGAGCAGATGGCGCAATCGGTATGCAAGCGATGAAAGAGGCAGGCGCAAAAACCATTGTCCAAGATGAAGCCTCGAGTGTGGTTTGGGGAATGCCAGGCGCAGCATTTAAATTAGGTTGCGCGGATCATGTCGTACCGTTAGATGATATTGCCGCTAAAATTTTGGCGTTAGTCAAAACATTGCGCTAGAAACTGCTCAATTTATTCGCATTAACGCTATTATTTTTCAGGCGAAAGAGAACCTTTTATGATGAACAGTCAAACAAAATCACAATTTATTGCGGTTGCTTCGATTACGTCGGAGTTAAGTGCCGTTATGGTGGTAGCAAAAGAAATTTCCTTAGCCGCCGCTAACGCGAAAGCGATTGCATTTCGGGCGGGTGACAAAGCAAAAGGCTTTCAACCGATTACCGATTTTATTAACGAACTGGCAAAAGAAACAATTGAATTAGTTACAAATATCAACGTGTACGCGCTGTTGTTATACCGTTTGACCGTGAACGAATACAGACGTACAGCGGCTTATAATCGTTTTGAGCAAGTTGGAAAATTAGCTGTAGGCGCACGTTATGCCGATTCGATGCAAGAGCCTATCACGCACGCTCGAACGATTATGCAAGATTGCCAACGTCAGTTTAAACGCGACGTGACGCAATTATTAGGACAACTCGAAGCTGTGATGCACCACGCGCGGGCTGCTCGCGTTATTGCGGCAAACTCTCGAATTGAAGCCTCACAAGCGGGCGAGTATTTACAAAGTTTGCAAGCCGTAGCAGAAAGTGTCGA
>CAZLGN010000008.1:0-25394 GCA_964558865.1 uncultured Methylomagnum sp. | reverse complement strand
GCACCGCGTCCGATTTCTAAACAAATTTTCGGTAATTGTGTGGTTTTACCTGAACCTGTTTCGCCACACATGATGACGACTTGGTTGTTTTTGATTAACTCGGCGATGTCGTCTTTTTTGCCTGTGACGGGTAAATCAGGGAAATTTAAAACAGGAAAACTCGCGCGGCGTTTTTCAAAACCTGCAACAGATTTTTCAATGCGACTTTGTAATTTTTCAAAATCTTGCAGCGTTGATTTTTTGTTTCGACGTAAGTTATCGAGTTGGCGTTTTAAAAGATGTTTATCTTTGCTTAAACAGGATTGAAGTTGTTTGGAAAGTTGAGAAATTAAATCGTGGTTTGACATCGAAAACGCCGTATAAAATAAACGCGATTATACGGCATGATTAGCGTTTATTAGGGAAACAGTAATTTAAACGTCGTCCCTTTTCCTAATTCAGATTGAACAAGAATATGACCATCGGCTTTATGAATAATTCCGCTTACAACAGATAAGCCTAAACCTGTGCCTTCGCCGACTTCTTTGGTGGTAAAAAAGGGTTCAAAAATACGCGATAATTTCGCTGGATTGATTCCATCACCTGTATCAGAAATTTTTATTTCAACAAATTTTCCAATGATATGTTCTTGGCAGGCACTACAAACTTGCGACGCATAATCGCCACCAACATACACACCTAATTCGATAGTGCCTCTTTTTTTGTTCAAAGCATCTCGCGCGTTTACAAACAAATTGACAATGATTTGATACAAATCTGTTTCGTCGAGTGTAATGTAGGTATTTTCTAATAAATGGGCTTCAATCGTAATCGTCGCGGGAATAATTTCCTGCAACATAACTAAAATTTTGTTTAATACGCCTGAAAGTTCAAGTGTTGTATCGCTTTTAGTTGCGTCATCTTGCCGACAATAAGTGAGCATTTTTTTAATTAAATCTGCTGCCCGACTTCCTGCAATATCTACCTGCTCTGAATTATGCAGCAAATCGCTTTTCAATTCGCAATCGGACAAATCCTCGGCGGCATATCTGTTGAGTTCGTTATAACCCAAAATACTTGCCAAAATGTTGTTGAAATCGTGTGCAATCCCCGCTGTTAATCGTCCGATACTTTCTAATTTTTGCAAATGATTGAGCTGTTGTTGCAATGCCATTTGCTCTCGCTCATTTAATTTTCGTTTAGAAATATCACGCAAAAAAACATAAAAATTATTGTGTTTGGGATAATAGCTAATCAAAATTTCTACGAACCATTGCGAACCGTCTTTACGCTGGTGCATCGATTCAAATACTTTACTGCTCGCCACTTCATTTAATGTACTCAATTGGTACATTAAATCGCCTTTGTGATCATTCGCTTCCAAATCTGAAATCATCATGCACAACAATTCTTTTTCGCTGTAACCCGATAATCGACAATAACATTCGCTCACATCAATAAAACGTCCATTATTGTCTAAATGCCAGAAACCATCTGTACTTTCGATGACTGAATCGTATTGAATTTTTTGGGATTGCAATGCCAGTTCTAAACGTTTTTTTTCAGTAATATCAAAACGAATGCCGATATAACCTTGAATTTGACCGTTTTCCTTATCAAAAATCGGGAGGATAGAGGTATTTAACCAACACAAACCGCCTAATTTTGCACGATTACAAATTTCACCGTGCCAATTTTCCCCTTTGGAAATGGTTTCCCACATAACACGAAAAAATTCTTCTGTATGAAAACGGGAATTAAAAATGGCGTGTGTTTTTCCTAATAATTCTTCTTCGCTGTAACCAGAAATGCGACAAAAATTATCATTTACAAAGGTAATCACACCGTTTAAATCCGTTCTACTGATGATGGCTGCTTCATTTAGCGGGTAAAGCATATCGCTGGAGAGTTCTTTGCTAGATTCAGACATAAAAATATGACCTATTTTTTCATAAGTTGAATTAACGTTGCCGTCAATTCGGCGAAATCTTCCGCACCACGGCTTTTAGGTGCATAAAAACGCACAGGCTTTCCAACAGCGAAGGCTTCGGCAAGTTTAATATCTGTACGAATTCCCGTTAGTACCCGTAACGCACCAAATTGTTTAGTAACTTGTTCGTTCACTTGACGATGTTGACGAATTTGATTCGTTGTCATAATTGGCAGAAAACCTAAAATTTTTAATTTTGGATTATCTTTAGAAATGACTTTGAATAGCACGCGAACCAATTGACGCACACCTTCAAATGATAAGGGATGTGGCACATACGGTATCAGAACCCAATCTGCCGCCGACAACGCATTGAGTAATAAATTATCTAACGATGGCGGCGTATCAATAATGACTAAATCAAACCGCATTGAAATGGATTTATCCGACAAGGCATGCGCTAAACATTTTTCATCATTACCACTGCTGTGGTGTTGAAAGGCTTGATTTGCGGGGAGAAGAAAAAGGTTTGGAACGAATGTTTCACATACCGCATCAATAAGCGGCGAGTTTGGCGCGGTAAAAATATCATGAACGGTTGCTTGTCCCAATGCCATTTTTACACCTAATCCGACTGCACAATGCCCTTGCGAATCTAAATCCACAAGCAGCACTCGTTTCCCCGTGTTGGCGAATTCAGCGGCAAGATTAACAGACGCTGTCGTCTTTCCCGCGCCACCTTTTCGATTTGTAATAACTAAAACAGGAATAGAACAGGTCATAATCCTACGCTAATGCGAGTTGAACCGCTTCGCGCAATTGCTCGCGCGTAAAAGGTTTTGACAAAATTCCTTTCACGCCCAAAAGTTCAGCCGATTCTAAATTAAATTCAGCTGTAATGGCGCGTCGCCCCCCTGAAATAGCAATGATGGCAATGTTTGAATCACGGCACAATAGTTCGGTGATAACTTCGATGCCGTCTTTATTCGGCATAATAATATCAGTGATAACAACATCTGGATGGAACGTGTCAAAACAACGAATCCCTTCTACACCATCATAAGCGGTCATTACTTTATGACCATCACGAGTCAACATTTGCTTCAATAAATCACGCAATTGTTCTTCATCGTCAATCACTAAAATTTTCGCCATAAAACTACTCCTTTCCTTAAAATTTAAAATTTAAAACTAAAAACGGTGATTCATTCTTACACAACACGTCATTTTAGAAAAGCTCAAATTGCGGCGGTGCATCTGCGGCATTCTCACTTAAACTGTTGCCGTGATGTGATTCTTCCTCGAGATAATCATTCAATACCGCCTGCATTTGAGAAACAAAATCTTCCGTAAGAAGTCCGCGCGAAGTAGCCAATTCTTGAATAAATAGTTCTAACAATTCATTACGGCGACTCATCGTCGATTTCATACGCTCTATGCGTTGCCGCACGATGTCTTGATATTGAACACCACTCAAAATTTCAGAAATATCATTTGCTAACTGCTGATTATTTTTATTGATAACGGCAAACAACGTTTTGTAATACTGCTGCATATCATCGTGATTCTGTTCCAAATTTTTCACGGAATCTACAACGTTAGCCGCTTTGCTAATTTCTTCCATTAGTGCTTCTAATGCCTTGAATTTCAACCCTTCTTGAATCGTTTTTCGCGCATTTTCTAAACCCGATTCAATCATTTCTGCCGCATGATTCGAATTCACCGCCAATTTACGCACTTCATCCGCAACAATTTTGAATCCCAATCCCGCATCACCCGCATGAGCCGCTTGAATCGCGGCATTCACCGCTAAAATATCCGTCTGGAAACTAATTTCTTTAATGCTGTCTACTAAATATCCCAAATCGTTAATGACATGGGTTGCGCCTTGAAGCTGCTCAATATCTGAACGAATTTTATTTGGAATTTCTCGAATGAAATGTCCAATATCAACAATAAATGAAACATCTGCATCAGAATTGGCATTCATTTCTGTCACTGTCCGAATTGTCTTCGTTATAAATTCCACCAAGTGATTTGCATTGATACTCAGATTCTTCATTGATTCCACTAAATCAATGGCATTTTGATTTGTATCGTGTTCGATAACTTCAAACTGGCTATAAATGTTTTGATCAAGCTCTAAATTAACTTCAACGACTTGATCTAATTGTCGCAAACTCACAGGAAATAAGGGTAATTCGTGCATCGATGCAAGACGATTAGACAAATCCAATACTTCGGGTTCCAAGCGTTCTATCATTTCTTTTGCGTCGGCAACCTGTATTCGTAGCGTGTCATCGATTTTATCTCGAACGTTAAAATAGCTTTTCATCGCATCCGAAAGTGTTTTGATGAGCGGTAATAACGTATCTTGAATTTTTTGTAACCGCTCATTTTCTTGATTATCCAAAGCAATGCTTAACGCTTGCATTTGATTGGTCAGTGTTACGGAACATTGCGTGAGAGATTCTGATAATTCACGAGTGAAAACTTCGACATCTTTCGCTAACGAATTGGGGTCGTCGGGTGTTGGACTTTCAAAGTGCGCGGCAATACAGTTAAAAATGTGGTTTAACTTTTCGTGCGTAATTTCAATTTTTTGTTCAAATTTTGTTATTGATGCACATTTGTGTGTCAGCAAAAGCCATTGAGAAATCGGCATAATCATTGAGGATAAACCTAAAAACACCACACTCATATAATCACCTGTATAAAACGCCAAACTAACTGCAATGATGATTAAAATGAGTGCTGTGCCATTACTGATTAGTAGAATACGTCCTATCTTGCTCGTGTAACCAATGGCGTTTTTAAATTTACTAATCATAGACTAAGAACCAGGCAGAACTTGTTTAATAATTTTTAACAAGTCCGCCCCGCCAACTGGCTTAACTAACCAGCCTGTTGCCCCAGCGGCTTTACCTTCATCACGTTTTCCTTGTTGGCTTTCAGTGGTTAAGGTCAAAATCGGTGTGAAACGAAAACCAGGTAAAGTACGCACTTTTTTAATCAATTCAATGCCGCCCATGTTCGGCATATTGATGTCAGTAATAATCAAATCGGGTTTCAATCCACTTGTCAGTTTCGCTAAGGCTTTAACGCCATCTTCAGCGGTTTCGATTTTAAAACCGTGTATTTCTAAATTGGTTTTTACGCTCATTAACATCGTGACTGAATCGTCTACGAGAAGAATTGTTTTTGCCATAATTCAAGCACTCCTTAATTTAAATTTATTTTTGAGCGGTAATTTTAAGCTGCAATTCAATGAATAGACAAATTTTCTGGGTGATAGTTTCATTTTTTTCTTGCGCTAAATGTTAATCGTCACGAATCGACAGACTTAGTGTGGAAATACCGTTTTTATCCACATCGCAAAATCTTCATCTTCGGGTTCAGCCATAATCGTTGGTTTAACTGCCATCAATACTTGCAAACTTGACGCATGAATATGAGTGCAATCCGTAAGATTGATTTTGCCTTTTGGATTTTTTAATAACCATTCTAGCAAGGCTTCAGCTTCTTCAACGCCAACAAATTCGGTAAATACAGCCAATGTTTTTTTATATTCAATTGCCATAACTAAATCAACTCCCGTGGATTTAATACCATTAACACAGAACCATCGCCTAACAACGCAGAGCCTGAATAGCCCGACAATCCCCCTAAAATCCCCGCCATTGGTTTGAGAATAATGTCTACCGTCTCACGGAAATTATCAACCAAAATACCCACATGTTCACCGTGAATTCGCACAATCAACGTTGCAAATTCGTCATCATCATTGGGTAATTGTTCCACTCCACTCGCCAATAATTCATTTAGCGATACTAAAGGAACAACCCGTCCGCGCAATACCGTCGTTTGTTTTTGTTTAATCGTTCGCAGTTGTGAACGTGGCACACGCACCGTTTCAACTACCATATCCATCGGTACACCAAACATTTGCTGATTAGACTGAATAATAATGACATTTGTAACCGCTATCGATAATGGCAATGATAAATAAAGGCGCGTACCTTTGCCGACTCGACTTTCGATTCCAACCGTACCATTCACTTTATCTATAGCAGATCGAACGACATCCATTCCAACACCGCGACCTGATAAATCCGAAATCACTTCTGCGGTAGAAAATCCTGCCGCAAAAACTAAATTAACGGCATCCTGATCACTGATGCGCTCTAACGTAGCTTCATCAATTAAACCTTTTTCGTAGGCTTTATTTTTAATGACTTCTGGATCGATGCCGTTGCCATCATCAATAATTTCAATTAACACGCGATCAGATTCTTGCGTGGCGCGAATCAATAATTTTCCCGTTGCACTTTTGCCAGCCGCAAGCCGTACTTCTGGCAGTTCTAAACCGTGGTCTAAACTATTGCGAACAATATGAATTAAGGGATCCGATAAGGCTTCAACGATATTTTTATCTGCTTCTGTGCTTTCGCCTTCTAAAACTAATTCAACTTCTTTGCCCAGTTTGCGCGAAATATCACGCACCATGCGCGGAAAACGTTGAAAAATAAACGACACAGGCATCATGCGAACCTGCATAATTGTGTCTTGCATTTCTTCCGCCACACGATTTATAACCGCATATTGCGCTTTAATTTCACGCGACAAATCTCGAACACCATAAACGGTTTCAGCGCGAGCGGCTAAATATGGCAGAGCATTTTTTGCAACCACCATTTCACCGATTAGATTCATCAAACGATCAATTTTTTCTTGTTCAACTTTCAGTGTTTTAGAGGGAGCCGCTGTAGCTTCTTCGGTGCGCTTACTCGTATCATCAGAACGCCGCCCAAATTTAGTTTCATTTTGAGCTGCAACAATGTTCGCCGCTTTAGTTTCGGTTATCACTAATTCGGGTTCATCGACTAATGAGGTTTCTAACCATGCCAGCAACGGTGCAGGAGAATTTTCAGCCAAAGCCTTTTGTAAGGCTTCTTGAGTTTCAATGTCATACGCCCGATTGATCGCGCGATAACAACCTTGCAATGTCGCCGCAACAGATTTTAATCGACCGATTGATAATGGGCTGTTGGCGGTGTGTGGTAAATTTAGAATTTCACGTTGAACATCCACCACCATGTGAAAATCATGTAACAGTACACCTGTAACATCGGTGCTATTCACTGATACGACAGGCGTTGCAATTGTCTCTACTACAACATCATGAGAAATTTCTTTGGCGTGAATGGCTGACCAATCAGGAACCGTAATTGTCCGTAATGATTCCAACAACGCATACTGTGCTGCTTTGTGATTCGGTTCGAGTTCGATGAGTCGTAACAACCAGCGTAATGCTGACGATGACCATAACTCTGACGCGGACAATTCCAACATGGTGTTAATCATGTGAACTAACGCATCAGAATCATTTTCTTCCAACAAGTTCAACGCATTGTTAATAAATTCGGCATCAATAGGCATCGCATCTTCGCTACCACTTGGCTTAACAAACGCCAATGCTGGAATTTCGACCCGCTTAATTTCATCTGGTACATAACGAAACAAATCGTCTAATTCTTCTGCGGGAGCAGTTGTCAGCAGCTGAAAAATCAATTGACTGCTATAAACATCCATTTCAGCGAGTGTCGGCGAGGTGTTGTTTAAAATTACATTCCGCCACAACACATCTGGAACTTGGCGCATTAAATAGAAGGGGTCTTCCCCCTTGAAAAACGAATCCGATTCGGGTGTATATTCCACCCAAAACACGCGATCACCATCGATAGAATAACGGTACAGTTTTTCTGCGACAGATTCAGGGATTTCCAAATCGGGTAATTCTGCCCATGATGAGGTTTGACCCGCTGCGGCGGTATCATCGTGCGTTTCAAGGTGAATATCAGCAACAGGTTCGCCAGTTGTCAATAAAGCCCGCAAGGATTTTGCTAATTCAGCAGCGGGAACCGCGCGACTTTTACTGATTTCACCCGTCGCTTCGATTTCATCCATTAACATTCCGACAAAATCCATCGCCTCAAGTAATTGATCCGCAAGTTCTTGTGAATAATTAACCCGTTCGTTTCGCACGGCATCCATTAAATCTTCACTTGCATGAAGCACACGAGTCATTTCGGGAAATTCAAATAACCCGCTATTGCCCTTCAATGTGTGAACAAAACGAAATAGTTCCGTCATTAACGGCGTACTATTTGGTTCACTTTCTAACTGCATTAGCTTTTCAGCAATGCCTTGTAAAAAGTCTCGCGCTTCGGATAAAAATTGTTCTAATAGATTATTCATTACGCGATGTCTCCGAGTAATAATCGTGTGTAACTTAATAGTTCATTGGGTTTAATAGGTTTCGTTAGATATAAATTCGCGCCTGCTGCATAACCTAACTTGCGATCATTCGCCCCTGCTTCGGTTGTCACCATAATAGCGGGCGTTTGTGCAATATCTTCTTGGCGACGTAATTCGCTCAAAAATCCATAACCGTCTAATTTTGGCATATTGACATCAACAAGATATAAATCGTAGGGCTTCACGAGAGTTTTTTCTAAGGCTTCAATCCCGTTAATGGCTTCATCGACGCTATATCCCGCCGCTTCTAAAATGTTGCGATGATACATACGAACCGTTGCAGCATCGTCAATAACGAGAACACGTTTTACAGTCATCATTCCTCCTAAGGTTTTTGATAAACAATGGCTTCGGGAAATTTACGCACCCGAAATAGCGAAGAAATACGACTCATTGATTCCGAATGTCCTAAACACACAAAACCACCTGGTTTCATGGCATCAAAAAACATTTCAGCGGCTTGTCTTCGGGACGTATCATCGAAATAAATCAGTAAATTACGACAAAAAATAACGTCTATATTGCGATAAGGGCGGACATCAATAGGATCCATAATGTTGACACGGCTAAATGTCACGGCATTTCGTAAATCATCGCAAATTTGGTAGGACTCGCTTTTGGGGTGATATTCGAAGTATTTTGTCAAAATTTTCTTTGGTAAATGTTGTATTGAACGCGGCGAATATCGCCCCCGTTCTGCTTGTTCAATAATTTTGGTATCAATATCGGAAGACATAATTTCAATATCCCATTGTTCAATCCCTGCCCAATGTTCAAGTAAATAAATAGCTATCGAATAAGGTTCCTCGCCTGATGACGAGGGAACTGACCAAATCCGAATCGGTGAATTATCCGTTTTAGTTTTGGTAATCTCATCCAACAACGAATAAACCAAACATTGAAATTGATATTCTTCACGAAAAAAATACGTTTCATTTACTGTCATAGAATTGACTAACAGCTGCAACTCATCGCCAGAGGCTTCAAAACGAAGAAAATTGAAATAGCCTCGAAAATGTTCAGTCTCTGTCTGTTCAATACGTTCGATTAAGCGTTTATCAACAAAATAACGTTTGGAATTGTCGAACATCATTCCTGTTTTACGATAAAAGAATTCTTTAAATCTTAAAAAATCTCCTTCGCTAATCGTGGCAGCGGACATATTACTGATCTCCCTCTGCAATGCGTTTCAATACAAAATCCGCCGAAAAACAAATGTATGGCTCGTCTGCAAATCTGGCTTTTAATTGTTTAATCGCGGGAACCGCTTGCATCGTCCCAACTTCACTGAGTAAATCTAACGCTGTCGCACAAACATTAAGATGCGAATCTGTTTCAACAACACGAATGAGCCATTTTTCAACATTTTTATGTTTGAGCGATTCCAAAATGTTTACGGTAAAAATTCGTACATCGGAATCCGCGTCAACTAACAAACTGTCAATAATTGGCTCAACTTCGTTCGGTACTTCTTTTAACACTTCAATCGCTTCGTTGCGTAACGCTGCATCTTCACTGCGTAGACAATTCACCACGCCTGCAATGGCTTCACTGCCGCCTAAATGTGCTAACGCGCTCAAAATTGCGGTGCGTACACTCGAATCTTCTTCTACGCCCAATCGTTCAACTAATGCCGATACGGCTTCATGTTGTGACGCTAAATCTCGTACTGCCCAACGACGTGCGGATGAATTGTCAGAATTTAACTCCCCAACTAAACCCGCAAAGTCACGTCCTATTGTTCGCTCATCATGATTTGCATCTAGTGTGTGCGAAACTGGTTTTTTTACAAATGCCATTCGGATTCTCCCTTAATTTCAGCTAATTATTTGACCCGCGACAACACTTGTTGAGTGACGAGCTTGGCGGGTAAAACGACTGTCGCACCGCCACGCGCAATCAACTCGGCGGGCATTCCAAAAATTACACAGGACTCTTTACTTTCTGCAATGGTGTAACCACCGCGTTTTTTAATGTCTGCGAACGCATCAGCACCGTCATAACCCATTCCCGTCAACATTATGGCGATGACTTTTGTTGGGTTGTAATGTTCTAGCACTGACCGTCCTAATAATTCTACCGATGGATGCCAAACAAATTCACTGCTTTCGGGTTTTGGCAAAACTGTCGCAACGCCTGCACGTCGCGTAACAAGCATGTCGGCACCGCCTTTGCCAATATAAATAATGCCTGCTTCTAACGGCATAGGACGATTAGCCTCAACAACTTGCAATTCACATAACGTATTTAAACGTGTTGCAAAAGGTCCCGTAAAACTTGCGGGCATGTGTTGCGCGACTAAAATGGGATACGGAAAATTGGCAGGAAAAAGAGGTAATATCTCTTCCAATGTTCCTGGCCCTCCCGTGGACACACCTATAATCACAATGCCATCACCAGGTGGACGCGGCTTAGGATGAACAATCGGCGGACGGACTCCCTCTGGAATAGCTGCCGTTGCAACACGCTTGGCTTTTACATGCGCTCTTACTGCCGCCCGAACCTTTTGCACCAATTCTTTTTTTACAACATCTAGGGATAAAGAAACTGTGCCACCAGGTTTAGTTATGTAATCCACCGCGCCTAATGCAAGAGCTTCAAATGTTGCCAGCGCACCTTGTTCGGTAAGTGATGACACCATCACAATGGGAACTGGACGCTGCGCCATCATCAATGACAACGCAGTTAAACCGTCCATTTCTGGCATGTTAATATCCAATGTCACCACATCAGGTTGAAAACGTAAATTTTCTTCAACCGCATCTTTACCGTTACGCGCTAAACAAATTTCAAAATCATCATGTTCTGCAAATACCATATTCAGTTGTCTCCGCATTAAAGCGGAATCATCAACAATAAGTAGTTTAATCATCCTAGATACCTTTATTACCCTGTTATTTGGCAAATGCCGCTAAACCCTCACGATCCTGCGCTTCTAATAAATTCGCAGGTTCGATAAGTAAAATTAACCGTTTTTGTTTTTCTAAATTCGCTACACGGGCAATCAGTTTTAACTGTTCACTCGACAAACTTGGTGCGGGTTCAATCGCTGATTTAGGCACTTTTAATACTTCCACCACCGAATCGACAATAAACCCTGTGCGGACACCATCAAACAAAAACACCATAATACGTTGTTGTTCACAACGTTCTAATGAAGGCAAACCTAAGCGTCTGCGTTGATCAATCACGGGCAATACCGCGCCCCGCAAATTGATTACGCCTTCAACAAATCCAGGCGCTTTCGGCACATGCGTGAGTTCTTCGGGGACACGAACAATTTCTTGTACGCTGTCAATCGGCACGCCAAATTCTTCACGATCCAAACGGAATACCACCATTTGCTCATCATCCTCGATAGTCATTTTTTCTGCATTGTTGCTCATGGAATCATCCTGCATTTTTTCTACCGTGCTTAACGCTTCGCGTACCGCACTGTGATGGAACATATTTTCAGCTGAAACAATTGATACCAATCGTTTGCCATTATTAAGCCGACAAATTTCAGTAATTTCCGACATATCACCATCACGCGCTAACATCGCGGGCATCGGGTCAACATTGTTTTTAGATACTCGCAACACTTCGTTGACAGCATCCATTACCACGCCTACTGACGCGCCATTGACTGAAATCACGACAATACGGCTGTGGTCATCAGGTTCTTGAAAAGGTAGCCCAAACATTCGCCGCAAACTGACTAAGGGCAACATTCTATGACGCAATGTCATTACGCCTAAAACGTGCGATTGTGAATGCGGAACGTGAATAATTTGGTCGGGAATTTGAACAATTTCCTGCACATCGCTAATGCTGATGGCATATTCTTGTCCTGCAACCGAAAAACTCACTAGTTGCAATTCATCACTAAAACTATTTTCTTCATCCTGCAATTCTGTCTGTACTCGAGTTTGTCCTGCATTATTGTTAGCTGCAGAAAATTTGGAAATGTCAGCAAATTCGTTAGCAATCAACTTGCCAAAATCCAAAACCATCGTCATTGCATAACCACCAACATCTTTAATCAAGCCTGTTAGTAAGTCAGTATCAACCGTGCCGCTAATCGAACTAACATCTTCAATTTTGCTCACTTCCACGCCGACAACACTCGCAACGCGATCGACCACAAAACCTAATGGTTGCCCTAAATCAATCACCACCGCGCGAGTAGAATCGGTATATTCTTCTTCTGGAAAACCAAAAATACGACGCAACGAGATAATGGGTAACACTTTGCCGCGCAAATTCGCTAAACCTTCCAACGTTGACGGTGCAAGCGGCACACGCACCACGCTAGGCACACGAATAATTTCTTGAACAGGTGCCATATCCACAGCAAATACTTCGCCACCCGCGATAAAGGTCACAAACTGACGAATACCTGAATCTTCTTCGGATTCTGGCGGCATGATGTCACCGATAGGGCTTTGTGGTTCTTCCACCTGCTCTGTCTGCTCGGTCACAGTTTCTGCAACTAACTGCTCTTCACTCGTATCCGCCGCTTGCTGCTTTTTAATAACTTTGTCAGTCATAACGACCTCCCTAAATTGATTGAGAAAGGATTATGAACTTTGTAATTCATCAGCCAATGACGCGATTTCTTCGATTGCGGCAGATAATTCTTCAGCTCCTTTCGATTGTTGGGTGGCAGCAGATGCCGCTTCGGTAGCCGCTTTTTCAGATTCTTGTGACGCAGAGGCAATTTGATTTACGCCTGTTTGAACTTGACCTAATGCAGCCGCAATCTCAGACGATGCGGAAGCAATATCTTGTGAAGCGGTTTCCACTTCACCCACATCGGATTCAATCTGTATCAAACTGTTGGTTGTGGTTTTGGATTTTTCGACTTCACTTTGTGCGCTCGTCACAATTTCTGCTAAATCTCTACCAACGACCGCAATTTGATCTTGCACGGCTTTGACCAAATCTTTGATGCGATCTGCATTTTCAGCCGAATCATGAGCCAAATTACGAATATCGGTTGCTACCACAACGAAACCTTTACCAAATTCGCCAGCGCGTGCCGCTTCGATTGAACCATTTACAGCCAGCATATTGGTTTGAATCGATACTGTTGCAATCGCATCGACAATTTTATCAATACGACGTGATAACAATTCTAAATCGGTAACTTGCTTAATGCTTTTTTGAGTGCTAATCATCGATTCGTTAATGCCTGCAATCAGCGCATCAACCGCTTTTTTGTTAGTTGTTAATACAGTTTGCATTTCACGCACATTTTCGAGATTTTTCGTCCCTCTTTCTTGCGCGATAACCAAGCCTTTTTGAATTTGATTGATGCCTGCCGCAGATTCTTCTGATGCGGCAGCCGCAGAACGTGCGCTATCACGAATCAAACTGATGGCTGTTGTAATTTGAACGCTTGAACGGTTAATTTCCTGCACGGCTGCGGACAATTCTTCAGCCGATGCGGCAACCTCTTCAGAACTTTTACTAATATCGGTTGAGGTTTTTAAATCTTCGGCAAGACCAGCGAGAGATTGTGCGAGTTGTTCACATTCTGCTAAGGCTGTGGCTTGTTCTGCTACGGTTTTAGAACCTTCTTCTGCGGCGGCGGCTTGACCTTCCGCTGCGGCAGCAATCGCTTCAGAACCTTGCAACGCTTGTCCAGCGGCGGTAGCTGATTGTTGCGAACCTGTGGCAATGTCAGAAATACCTTTGATTACGTCACTGGTAAGTACACGAATTCTTTCTAATTGCACACTGATGAGACGACCATTTTCAACTTCCGCTTCAACTGTTTTTGCCGAAGTGTTAATCCCGTCTGCAATGTCTTTAACTTCTCTTTGAATTTGTCCAACCAATTCTTGAATTTGTTTGGCACTTTTTTCTGACGTTTCCGCCAATGTTCTGACTTCATCCGCGACAACTGCAAAGCCTTTACCGTGTTGACCCGCGCGAGCTGCCTCAATTGCCGCGTTTAAAGCTAACAAATTTGTTTGATCGGCAATTCGCGCCACGGCTTTGACGATGTCACCGATAGTGGCGGCTTGCGTTTCTAATTCATTGACCATTTCGACAGAAGCGGCTTGTCTTTTGGCGGCAAGTCCGACGTTATAAACCAAGGTTGTGACATCTTTACTAACGTTGATAACCGTATTACTTGCATTGTTGCCTTTAGTTTGGCTGACATTCGCATTTTGTAACTGGCGTTGAATAGCTCCAATTACTAATCGCAATGCAGCGGTAGATTCTTCGGCAGCACCAGAGGCTTCTTCAGCTCCAGCGGCAATTTGATCAGTGGCGCGTTTTAATTCTTCAGCGGCAGAAGCCGATTCATTTACACCTGCTGATAATTGTGAAACGGCTGCCGCGATGCGTTCTGCAGCTTGTTGTTGTTTTGCAAAAGTACGGGCTTTTTTGCGTTGTGCTTCAACATCGTGAGGAGAAACGCCTGTTGAACGGGCTGAATTTGATGATGCTGCCGCGTTTGCGGGCTTTTTAATAAGTGCCATAAAAATTACCTTCAAATTTGAGGTTAGAAAACAAAAACTACTTTTAATACGCGGGTTATATCGACAGAAAACAAAATAACTTTAGTCAATTACAACATAACATTCTGTTCGACAACGTTGAATTTACGCCAGATTCACGGTTTAGGCAACATAGTTGCCACAACTGCAAATTAAATACAATCTTGCCACCATTTCGTGACGTGATGATGAATGCACAAACCATTCCAAATTATATATTTTGAATAAGAATTTTATTGCTGATGTTACGCAATGTAGGGGCTGCCCTATGTGACCGCCTGCATTCACGCGACATGAATAATGGGAATTTTGCCCATTGTGAAATAATGTGTATTGAGGGCAATCACACAGGGTTGCCCCTACAACATAATTTTCGCGCATAAAGTCGGTTTATTCGTTGAAATTTTTAGAATGAAAACTTTTATGCGTATAAACAGTTTAAACAGTTTTATTTTTCTGTTGAATGGAAATTTTAGGCGTAAAATTAAAATTCGATGACTTAACTCAATGAATTTATTGAATTCATTGAGTTCAATGAAACCTTGTCATGAAAGGATGCGTGTATACGGTTTAAAATTTAGTCATTAAAAATAATGAATAATTTGTAATTTCATAGGATGATGATAATGTGATTTTTTCTGTGAATCGAATACAATTACCACCGAAAAATTTATATAGCGAGAACTAAAATGTGGGACGAAGATAGCAACGAACAATTAGAGCCAGAATATATCAAGCTGTATATCAAAGATTTAGGCGGATTGTGCGGTTTAACCGCAGGCGAGACAAAAATACTGTTGCAGATTGCAGGAATGACAAGTCGTAGCGGCGTTATTGCATTGCCAGCAGGTATAAAAGCCATCATCGCGGCTAATGTTGGATATAAACAAGCGGTGATAAATAACGCTTTAACCAAATTTTGTAATGCCAATATCAACGTGATGAAACGCACGGGGGTTGGCGTTTATGAACTTAATCCTGATTACTTTGCACGCGGAAAATGGCACGAAATTAAAGAACGACGAAAAGCGTTTTATGCAAAAACGACTTATACGCCAGATGGCAATCGAACCATAGAAACGGGTGTTATTGATGAACGTGATGTTCAGGACAAATGAAAAACGTTCACATTTTAAAACGAAACGTTTGAACAATGTGAACAGTGATAAAACTCTGCTAAATAAAACCGTTTATTTGTGGAGGCTGTTTATTTCAAAATGTAATAAAAAAGGGGAATTTTTATGGCTAAGACAATTTTTTTGGTGGACGATTCATTGACCGTGTTAATGGGTTTAAAAGGTAAATTGAACGGTGCAGGTTTTCACGTCGAAATTGCCGATGACGCTGTGCAAGCAATAAGCAAACTCAAAGAGGGTTTAAAACCTAATTTGATTATTACTGACATCAATATGCCGAGCATGAATGGGATTGAATTTCTTCAACAAGCGCGGGAATTACCAAATTGTCGTTTTGTGCCAATTCTCATGTTGACAGTGTTGGATATGACAAGAGAAAAAAATAATGAAGTGCGAAGAGTTGGCGCGACGGGTTGGCTTGTGAAACCGATTAGCGATGTTGATTTACTTGATATGATTGATTTAGTTTTACCCAGTTAGTTTTATGATTATTCGGTCAGTTGAACGATTTGCTCAAATTGATACGTTTTTGCTAATTCCTCCAAACCCTCAGCGACACGCGGTGCAATGTGGTCAATTTGAGTAATAGTTTTATCAATCTCTTCTATATCAAGTTCTAACGCCATTTCACGCAAATGCTGCCTTAACGTTAAAGGTAATTGCGATAACATTTCGGGCGTTATTTTTAACGGCATTGGTTTTTTAGTCGGCGAATGTTCTTCCTTCGTCGTCACTACATTATTCTCATTTGCCAATATCGTGACAGGTAATTCAATTCTAAATATCGAACCCTTACCTGGAACGCTAGTTACACTTAAATTCCCGCTCATCAATTCAATTAACGATTTAGAAATCGTCAATCCTAATCCAATGCCAATGGTGTCGCATTTTTTTTCGACTAACTGCATAAACGGTCTGAACAACGCTTCTTGCTTATCCAACGGAATACCGACACCGCTATCAATCACTTCGATAATCAAGTTAGATTTTTCATCTGGCAATAACTCCGACGTGGCGCGTAAAAATACCTCGCCCCATTTGGTGAATTTAATCGCATTGTCCAATAAATTGAGCAACACTTGGCGCAATTTTCCGCAGTCTGTTTTGATAAAACGCGGAATATCTGGCGCAATGTCCAATATAAAATTTAACTGTTTAGCGGCGACTTGAAAGTCAATCATGTCGCTAATTTCTTGCAGCATCTTGACCAAATCAAATGACTGAATGTTTAATTCCAATCCTTTCCCCGCCTCAATTTTAGAAATATCCAGCACGTCGTTAATCATACTCAGCAAATGCACACCACTACTGTGAATAATTTCCAGCGTTTCTTTTTGCTTTTCCGTTGCCGTCGCATCGTGTTTCATCAATTCTGAAAAACCCAAAATCGCGTGTAATGGCGTGCGTAATTCATGACTCATGCTAGCAATAAAGGTACTTTTTGCGAGATTAGCCGCTTCGGCGGCGTTACGCGCTTGCACTAAATCGGCGGTACGTTTCAAAACCGTTTCTTCTAAATTTTCCTGTAAATCCCGCAAGTATTTTTCAGTTTCAAGTTGTTTATCGATAGCGGCTTGCAATTCACAATGAAATTTTTTAGCGGTCACAAGTTGCTCAGTCAAAATTGCCGCTTCTTTTTGTTTTTGAGCATGAATTTTGGTTAAATTTGTCGCCACCAAACAAATGTGATCGGGCAAATTACTTACGCAGTTAGCTGAAAAATAAATCGGGACTTGCGTTCCATCGCTGGCGATTAGTCGCAATTCTCCCGTCTTTTTTTCATTACCGTCTTTTAGTATCGATTCAAATATCTGCTGGCTGTCTGCTGTGAACCAATTCTCAGCAACAGTACCAATGACTTTTTCAAGCGGGACGCGGAGAAAGTCCGCAAAACAACGGTTGGCATATATGATGATGCCTTTTTTGGTCATGATAACCGCGCCTTCACTCATATCTTCAATTAACACACGATATAAGTAATCGGTACCATTAAGCGTAAAAATTTGCTCGCCGTTTTCGCCTGAAATAACTAGCGCGTCTACGCCACCGTTACGAATAGCGTGCAGTGTATCTTCCGCTTCTCCCAGTCGAATTCGCAGTGCCGCTAACACCTCTTCCAATTCAAGCAATTCCAACAGGTATTTCTTTTTGGTCATTTTGGATTCTCGATTTTTCGCACTGTTCATTCTAATCATTCTCAAAATTGGATAACTTTTAAACCCAAACCTTCCAGTACATTATTCGTATTGGACAAATCACCAATAATGTAACGAACGGGATAGGGTTTTTTTTTAATGAGTGTCGGAATAGCAATAATACGTTCACCTGCTGCTAATTCTAGTTGTTGATAAAGATCAATCACTTCTAACGTATAACGTTCTTGCAGATACTGTTCACAGATTTTTTTAATGTTTATAACCGCTCGCTGCGAATTAGGTGTGGTACCTGTTATATACAATTGCAAAACATAAAACTCTTTTTGCGAATCCTCTACAACTTGTTTCTGGGTTAGCGTTGACTCATCCATTTTCATAAACCTCTGAATCTTATGGAATTGATGTAAGGGTAGTGTTTCCTACCCCTACAAAAAATTAACTTTTTGGCAGCAAATTCAATCCAACGAGCGTTCGTTCTGTGTCCGATAAATCGCCAATGAGCTTTCGTACAGGTGAAGGCAGGATACGCAGCAGCGTCGGTACCGCCAAAATTTGATGTTCACTGGCTAAATGTGGATGCTCTAGCAAATCAATGACTTCAATTTCATATCGCCCTGCTAAATGTTCGTTGCAAATGATATTAAGATTTTTAATCGCCGCAACTGATTTCAACGATTGTCCTGCAACAAACAACCGTAATACCCACTGATCCGCTGTTCCAAAAGGTGCAGCGGGATGTTCTTCGGATATTTCGTTCAATTTAAATCTCCTATTAAATCGCCTAAATCGCTTCTGGCGCTATCTCCTTGACGACTTTTCGCCATTTCAAAGCGATCACGTTCAATTTTCACGGTTTTTAATATTTCTTGTTCAATGAGACGTTGCGTTTCAGCTTCTTCCAGAGCAAATTCAGCGTGAAGTGCAGAAATTTTTGCTTCCAACATGGTTCGTTTATTTGCCAATTCGCGTTGTTTGTACTCAATTTCTTGTTTATGCGCTACTTTTGCTGCTTCTTCTTGTGATTCTTGCGCTAATCGAGACGAACCTGTTAGAACACCGCTTGCACCGATATAAACATCACGCAATTCTATACCGTGACTGGTCAACAAAAATTCCCGAATTTGATTTGAGTGTGTCATGCCGCGTGATTTTAAAATATACAAACCACGGTTACGTTCACCACTGAGTTCAATGTTTCGTAATAATATCCATGAATCAATCAATGACGAAATTTCAACATTCGTGCGTTCTAACGCTGCACCGCCAGCTGTTAGATTGGTAAATACGCCTGTTATTAGATTGACTTTCAAAAAATCCACCAAACGCATCAACATCGATTTGACTTCAATATCTTTGCCTTCAATTAACAAACTACTCAACGGGTCAACGACCACGCAATCTGGTTTGAACGCATTGATTTCTTTGTGCATCGTGGTTAAGTGAGTTTCAAGACCGCTAAAGGTAGGACGATTCGCAGAAAATCGAAGTAATCCTGCATCCAAATGGGGTTTTAAATCGATACCGATAGAAAGCATATTTCGCATAGTTTGCGCGGGTGATTCTTCAAAAGAGAAATAAATCACACGCTCACCACGACGACAGGCGGCTTCGGCAAACTGTGCCGAAATGGACGATTTTCCTGTTCCCGCTGTCCCCGAAATCAGAATACTGCTACCTTTAAAAAAACCGTTCCCGCCTAACATTGCATCTAAACGAGGAACGCCACTGGAAACCCGTTCATTAGAAACTGAGTGCTGTAAGCAAAGTGAGGTAATAGGCAAAATCGAAATCCCGTCATCATCAATCAAAAATGGGTATTCGTTTGTGCCGTGAGTTGAACCGCGATATTTCACGATGCGAATTCGACGAGTTGAATCTTGTGCTTGAACACGATGATCGAGTGTAAGAACGCAATCCGAAACGTATTCTTCTAACCCTTGGCGAGTAAGTGTTTTTTCGCCTTTTTCACCCGTAATCACAGCGGTTACGCCTTTGTCTTTTAGCCATCTAAACAAACGACGGAGTTCGGCACGCAAAACAAGCGGGTTAGAAAAGCCTGCAAACAACGATTCAATTGTGTCGAGTACCACGCGCTTTGCGCCGATGTTGTGAATTGCACAACCTAAACGAATGAATAAGCCTTCTAAATCGTATTCACCTGTTTCGGTCATTTCGCTGCGATCGACGTAAATGAACTCTAAAATAATTTTTTTACGCGCAATCAAGTCATTTAGGTCAAATCCGAGCGATGCGACGTTCATCACTAAATCTTCGATGGATTCTTCAAACGTAACGAACACGCCAGGTTCGTCGAATTCTGTCGCGCCGCGCACGAGGAATTCCATTGCGAGCAGGGTTTTACCACACCCTGCGCCACCACAAATTAGCGTTGGGCGACCTTTAGGTAAGCCGCCGCCTGTGATTTCGTCTAAACCTTGAATTCCTGTTCGTGCTTTAGGAAGAGGAGAACGTAGAGTTGAGTTTAAGTTTGGTTTTGTCATGTTTTAAGCTCCAGATGTTTATGATTATGTTTGTTCAACAAAGTACCTTTGTTGTGTGTTCGCAGTATATCGCAGATGTTTCGTATTGGCAGATTATTAGCAGTGAAATTTGCTATAATCGCACCACCATATTGACGTAGCAAAGAAATATCAATTTTATTAGCGCGTTCATTTCAAATTTACAATTCAAAAAAGAGAACCATGTCAGACTCAAACTTCGCCAAAGAAATTATCCCCGTCAATCTCGAAGACGAGATGAAGCAATCCTATTTAGATTACGCGATGAGCGTGATTGTTGGTCGGGCGTTACCCGATGTTCGCGATGGTTTGAAACCTGTGCATCGACGGGTGCTTTTTGCGATGAGTGAAGAAAATAACGACTGGAATAAGTCGCATAAAAAGTCAGCCCGTATTGTCGGGTCAGTCATAGGGAAATATCATCCACACGGCGACACAGCTGTTTATGAGACGATGGTTAGGATGGCGCAGCCCTTTTCAATGCGTCACATGTTGATTGATGGACAAGGGAACTTTGGTTGTTTTACAGGCAACACAAAAATCAAATTATTAGATGGAACCGAAAAATCTTTTGCTGAATTGGCTGAATTGCCTGATGACGAAATTTTTCATGTTTATTCAACTGATAAAGAAGGCAAAATCGTTGTTGGCGAAGGTCGCTATTCTCGTATCACGCGCAAAAATGCTGAATTGGTTGAACTAACTTTAGACAGCGGCGAAAAAATTCGTTGTACACCTGACCACCGTTTCTTGTTGCGGGATGGTACTTATAAAGAAGCACAGTTCTTAACGATTGATGACAGTTTAATGGCAGGACGTTTCGATACCGTGCCAGTGAAAAAAGGGCTTAACGACTATTTACGAATTTACCAACCGACCACTCAAAAATATGAATTCGTTCATTGCATTGCCGATAAATTCAACGAGGCGCAAGGCTTAACGTCGCCTCGAACTGGTGCGTTTGTTCGTCATCACAAAAACTTCAATCGTTTTGATAATCGTCCGACGAACATTGAACGCTTGGATTTCTTGGAACATTTACATTTGCACGCACAGCACATTACTGAATTATGGCTTGACGATAATTTTCGCCAAAAACAACGCGAAGGAGTCAAAGCCTACTACGTTGCAAATCCTGACGTTGTCGAAGCACGCCGTAATCGTTTTGTTTTACAAAATCAAAATTCAGCATTCCGCAAAGAAAACGGTTTGCGTATCGCAAAAACATTAAAACAACGTTTTGCCGACAATCCTGCATTAGGCGAAGAAGTTTCAGTTCGCATGAAAGCCTTGTGGCAAGATTCAGATTACCGCGAAAAAATGAAATTGGCGTTAGCTGATATTGAAAAACGTCCTTTATCGCCAGAAGAAAAACAACATGTCGCACAAATTATTTCTGAAAAAAGTCGCGCTATGTGGCAAGACGATGAAAAACGCGCTGAAATTTGTACCGCTATTGCACAATCTTTATCATCACAAGAAGTTCGTCAAAAATTAAGCGAAAACGCTATCCGTTTGTGGCAAGACCCAGAATATCAGGCAAAATATGGCGACGACCATTTTTCAAACATGGCAAAAACGTATTGGGCAAAACCTGAAAGTCGTGCTTATCACAGTGATAAATTAACAAAACAACGCGAAAGCGAAGAGTTTTGTGCCGCTCAAATTGAAGGTGTGCAAAAAAGTAACGTGCAACGTTTGCAAGCAAATCCCGAAATGATGCAAGAACTCAATGCAAAAGCGGTGATTTCGTTAAAAACAAACTGGAAAAATTCCGATTACAAAAAACAGGTGATGACGCAAAAAATCGCTCGTTATGGTTCAAAACTGGTTACAGAATTTGGCATTGAGCAATTAACACCAGAGTTATACGAAACTCAACGTGACGCAAATTGGATTCCACGCTTAACAACGGCATTAAATTATTTTCAAGATTTTTCAGAACTTAAACACGCCGCGCAAAATTATAATCACCGTATTGTCGAAATGCGTTGGCTGGAAGAAACCGCTGATGTTTATGACATTACGGTCGATGAATATCATAATTTTTTGTTAGCAGACGGCGTTTTTGTTCATAACTCAGTTGATGGCGATTCACCAGCGGCAATGCGTTATACAGAGGTTCGTATGGCGAGAATTGCACATGAAATGCTGACTGATTTAGACAAAGAAACGGTCGATTTCTCACCAAACTATGATGAATCTGAATTTGAACCCGTCGTTTTGCCAACACGCATTCCAACGCTGTTAATTAACGGTTCATCGGGCATTGCGGTTGGCATGGCAACCAACATTCCCCCGCACAATTTGAGCGAAGTGATTGGCGCGTGTTTGGCGTTAATTGATAATCCCGATTCAACCGTTTCCGATTTAATGGAACACATCAAAGGGCCTGATTTCCCAACGGCGGCATTTATCAACGGCGCGGCTGGCATTCGACACGCTTACGAAACAGGACGAGGCAAAATTTACCTTCGCGCCAAAACCCATTTTGAAAACATCGGCGACAGTTCACGTCAAGCGATTATCACCACTGAATTACCGTACCAAGTGAACAAAGCGCGGTTACTCGAAAAAATCGCTGAATTAGTGAAAGAAGGCAAACTTGAAGGCATTTCGGGATTGCGAGATGAATCCGACAAAGATGGAATGCGGATGGTGATTGAGTTGAAACGCGGCGAAGTTCCCGAAGTCGTTTTGAACAATCTTTATAAACAAACGCAATTCCAAACCGTTTTCGGCATGAATATGGTGGCGATTCTCGATGGTCGTCCGTTCTGTTTGAATTTGCTTGAAATTCTCAATGCGTTTATCAATCATCGCCGCGAAATCGTTACGCGCCGCTCGGTGTATTTGCTTCGCAAAGCCCGTGAACGCGCTCATATTTTGGAAGGTTTGGCGATTGCGTTGGCGAATATCAACGCCATGATTGACATGATTAAAGCAGCAAAAAATCCTGCTGAAGCGAAAGAACAATTACTGGCGACACAATGGGCAGCGGGTTTGGTTTTATCGTTGATTGAACGCACCAACGCAGGCGATTCACGCCCCGATAATTTACCAGCGGTTTATGGTTTAGCAGGCGATGTTTATCGCCTTTCAGAAAACCAAGCACAAGCCATTTTAGAATTACGTTTGCACCGTTTGACAGGTTTGGAACAAGACAAAATTGTCGGCGAATACACGCAATTGCTCGAACAAATCGCGTTTTATTTACACATTTTGGGCGACGATTTGCGTTTAATGGCAGTGATTCGAGAAGAATTAGTGGCGATTAAAGAACAATACAATGAACCCCGCCGCACGATTATTATGGAAAATCGTGCCGATTTGAGCGATGAAGATTTAATTACCGAAGAAGATATGGTGGTCACGGTTTCGCATGAAGGTTATGTAAAAGCGCAACCATTAAGCGATTATCAAGCCCAACATCGTGGCGGACGCGGTAAATCCGCAACGCAAACCAAAGAAGAAGATTTTGTTGATCAACTGATTATTGCCAACACGCACGACACGATTTTATGTTTCTCGTCAAAAGGCAAAGTCTACGCGCTGAAAGTGTATCACTTGCCAATTGGCAGCCGAGCGGCGCGAGGCAAACCGTTTGTGAATTTATTGCCGTTGGAAGAAGGCGAAAAAATTAACGCCTTTTTGCCAACCCGTGATTATGACGAAAACAAATTTGTTTTCATGGCAACGTCGGCGGGAACGGTTAAAAAAACGCCGTTAAGCGAATTTGCGTATCAGCGCGTGAGTGGCAAAATCGCGATTGATTTGCGTGAAGACGACACCTTGATTGGCGTGGCAATTACCGACGGTCAACAAAACATCATGCTCTTTAGTAGCAACGGCAAAGCAATTCGTTTCAATGAAGCCGATGTGCGTTCGATGGGACGTAACGCATCGGGCGTGCGGGGTTTGCGATTAACCGAAGGTGAAAACGTGATTTCGCTGATTATTGCATCCGAAGGCGAAGTTTTGACTATTTCCGAAAACGGTTTTGGCAAACGCACTTTTGTGGAAAAATTCCGTCATCAAAATCGCGGCGGAAGCGGCACCATTGCCATGCAAACCTCGGAACGAAATGGCGCAGTTATTGGCGCGTTACTTGTGAACGATACCGATGAATTGATGATTATCACCGATGGTGGTACGTTGGTCAGAACCCGCGCAGCAGAAATTTCAGTTGTCGGGCGTATAGCACAAGGTGTTCGCGTCATTCGTTTAGACGAAGGCGAAAAAGTGGTGGGTGTCGATAGAATTGCGGGATTAGCCGTTGATGATGTCACTGAAATTAGTGATGTTGAAGCAATTGAATCGGCTGTCAAAAACGGTATCGAAACGATTGACGACACAGAAATCTAACTTAAATTTTAGCAGCGATAACATCTAGTCAAGCGTTGTTATCGCTTTTACAGGCATTTTTAGGTTAAAATGCCGCCGTTTCAATCCTCCTTTTATCTCCAATTTTAGAGTAAATAATCACATGACAGATTTATCCCTTTACAGAAACATCGGTATTTTCGCACACGTTGACGCGGGCAAAACAACGACTACCGAACGTATTTTGAAATTAACTGGCAAAATCCACAAAATCGGCGAAGTACATGACGGTGCAGCGACGACCGATTTCATGGAACAAGAACAAGAACGCGGCATTACCATTCAATCAGCGGCGACAACGTGTTTCTGGAAAGATCACCGTTTCAACATTATCGATACACCTGGTCACGTTGATTTCACGATTGAAGTTTATCGTTCATTAAAAGTATTAGATGGTGGCGTGGGCGTATTCTGTGGTTCAGGTGGTGTAGAACCGCAATCAGAAACCAACTGGCGTTATGCGAACGATTCAAAAGTTT
>CAZLGN010000007.1:0-26243 GCA_964558865.1 uncultured Methylomagnum sp. | reverse complement strand
GCGCTGGGAAAGTAACGTGTTGTTCTTTGCCGCGAGTATCGCAAAAACGGAAATCAACGAATTTTACTTCATTGTCTTTAATCAATTTAAGTACGTTTGCTACAGACATTTAAAGCGTCTCCTAAGGTAGTTTTTATTAAAATTCGGGGCGTTTAATCACAGCCGCGATAACAATACCATCTTTTTTAAATGTAGCCACTAAAAAAATAATGCTTTGAAACGGGTAATTTTTTAGGCATTGCACTGAAATAAAACATGAAATGTTTATGCTGCGCGATTATGGTGCGATTTTTAACTTAATTCAAAAATTAAGAATTTTAACCACTTGTTTTTGTTGTTTTTTTGAGACTGGCATAATATCTGCATTTTCAAAATATCAATTAAAATTAAAGATGGGACTTTACTTATGAAAACAAGAAAAAAACGCAATGAATACCGAATGATGCAAGTAGCGGCACGGGGTTTATTATTAGCTGGATTAGTCGCAAATGTTCACGCTGGTGCGATTGCTGATTTGACTGGCTACGATGCAAACGAAACTTCGTTGTTAAAAAACAACGGCGTTACTGTGGGTGGTTGGGCGAATGCGGGTATCACTTATAACGCTACGGGTTCAGATAATGGCTTCAATGGTCCCGTCACATTTGGCGACCGTCATAGCGAAGTTCAATTAAATCAATTAAACCTTTTCATTCAACGCGCCGTGGCAACCGAAGGCACAGGTTGGGATTTTGGTGGACGTTTTGATGTGATGTTTGGAACGGATTCGATTTTCACACAAGCCTATGGTGTGCCAGCGTTTGACGTAAATAATGGCTCACCAATGAATCGTAGTCATTGGGATTTGGGCATGCTCAATGGTGGCAACAATAATCGTTTTTATGATTTAGCTTTACCGCAAGCCTACGCTGAAGCGTACGTTCCAATCGGTAATGGTCTGAATGTTAAAGCTGGTCATTTTTACACGCCAATCGGTTATGAAACTGTTCCTGCTCCCGATAACTTTTTTTACACACACGCTTACACCATGCAATATGGCGAACCATTCACGCATACGGGAGTAATGGGAAATTATGCAGTGAATTCAAATTGGTCTGTAATGGGTGGCGCGACAACAGGTAGTGCGACAGGTGGTTGGGACGGCGGTTGGGATAAACAACTCGGAAGTTGGGGCGGTTTGGCTGGTGTAACATGGACAAGCACTGACAAAGGAACTTCTGCAAATATCAGTGGCACATTTAGTGAAACGTCTGAACATAGTAGTAAAGCGTGGGGAATGTATAGCATCGTGTTAAAACACAATGTTACTGACAAAACGCATTTGGTTTTACAACATGACCATGGTTATGCAAATGGTGTTTTGCTTGGTGGTACGCCAACGGATGCAGAATGGTATGGATTAAATATGCACTTAACCTATGACATCAAAGATAATTTGACTGCTGGTATTCGTACTGAATGGTTCAGAGATCAAAATGGATTCCGTGTTTGCTCACCAGGTCGTATTACTGCATCAATGGATAACACAGGCGCAACGTACGCTGGTAATGCGGCAAATATCAATTGTACAGCAGCAAGTTATTACGCAGTTACGGCTGGCGTAAATTATAAGCCAACCGCTTGGTTGAATTTGCGTCCAAACGTTCGTTACGATTGGGCTGACGGTTCACGTCCATTCGGTAACGCAAAACAAGACCAATTTTTATTTTCAACCGATTTTTCGGTTACTTTCTAATTCGCTGAAGGGGAAAAAATATGAACGCATTTTCGCGTAGTGTTGCAGGCTTATCGCTATTCAGCGCAAGTGCGTTGAGTGTTGCTGATGAAGTTATTGCACCTGTTGTTAACAAAGGCGACACGGCTTGGGTGATGATTTCGACTCTGCTAGTCATTTTGATGATTGTGCCAGGGTTGGCATTATTTTACGGCGGCATGGTTCGCGCTAAAAATATGCTGTCGATTTTGATGCAAGTATTTGTCATTTTCTCTCTAACCGCTATTTTGTGGGCGATTTACGGTTACAGCGTCGCATTCACCGAAGGCAATGCGTTTTTTGGTGGATTGAGCAAAATGTTTTTGAAAGGCATTACGCCTGATTCACTTGCGGCAACGTTCAGTAAAGGCGTTGCTATTCCTGAGTTTGCTTACGTCGCATTTCAGTTAACTTTCGCGGCAATTACGCCCGCGATTATCATTGGTTCATTTGCAGAACGGATTAAATTTTCAGCCGTTTTATTATTCACCGCAATTTGGTTCACGTTCTCTTATTTGCCACTCGCGCACATGGTCTGGTATTGGACAGGTCCTGATGCTTATACCGATGCAGCAGCAGCCGAAGCCGCAACGGCAACCGCTGGTTTCTTATTCCAAAAAGGTGCGTTAGATTTTGCAGGCGGCTCAGTTGTTCATATCAACGCAGGTGTGGCGGGTTTAGTCGGTAGTCTTTTAATCGGCAAGCGTATGGGTTATGGACGCGAATCTCTCGCGCCACACAGCGTCACGATGACAATGATTGGTGCGTCAATGTTATGGATTGGTTGGTTTGGTTTTAATGTTGGTTCAAATTTAGAAGCCAACGGTTTGGCGACATTAGTGTTTATCAATACCTTACTCGCAGCGGCTAGCGCAACGCTATCGTGGATGGCAGCAGAATGGTTAATGCGTGGCAAGCCAAGTATGTTGGGCGCAGCTTCAGGTGCTATCGCAGGGTTAGTTGTTATTACGCCAGCGTGCGGATGGTCTGGACCAATGGGCGCAATTTTCTTAGGTTTAGCTTCAGGTTCCGTCTGTTTTTGGGCAGTTACGATGTTGAAAACAAAATTGAAATACGATGATTCACTCGACGCATTCGGTGTTCACGGTGTCGGTGGTATTTTAGGCGCGTTAGGCACAGCCGTTGTGGCAAATCCAGCCTTAGGCGGCACAGGTGTTTGGGATTATGTTGCGAATGCAGCGGCGGAATACAACTTTAGCGCACAATTTATCAGTCAATTTTGGGGCGTAGCTGTTACGGTAATTTGGTCAGCAGTGGTTTCTTATATTGCTTACAAAGTCGTAGATATGATTGTTGGTTTGCGTGTTAGTGAAGAAGATGAGCGTCAAGGTTTAGATGTTTCATCACACGGCGAAACAGCCTACCATATTTAAGTTGGCAGAAAAGGTTGAAGCAAATTATTACAGTTTCGCTTTAACCTTGAACCTTGTGCCTTCTTTAAACTATGATTGCAGTCGCAGTCTTTGAACTCTTATTTTTTAAATTTAATTGAGAATTTTATGAAACTTATTACAGCTATTATTAAACCGTTCAAAATGGACGACGTGCGGGAAGCCTTATCAGAAATTGGTGTTGCAGGTGTCACCGCAACGGAAGTTAAAGGTTTTGGTCGTCAAAAAGGACACACTGAACTTTATCGCGGCGCAGAATATGTCGTTGATTTTTTGCCCAAAGTTAAGTTGGAAATCGCTGTCGCAGATGATGTGGTTGATAAAGCTGTCGAAACAATCGTTAAAGCTGCGAACACAGGAAAGATTGGCGATGGTAAAATTTTCGTGTCGAATTTAGAACAAGTTATTCGTATCCGTACTGGCGAAACAGGCGAAGAAGCAATCTGAGAATTATGCACACAAAATTTAATTTTTGGACGCTGCTTTTTGCAGCGTCTTTTTTTCTGCCGCAAACGGTTTTTGCCGCCGAGTTAAATCAAGCGAATACCTCGTCGGTTCTAACTTCAACAGCCTTGGTTTTGTTTATGACAATTCCAGGGCTGTCGTTATTTTATGGCGGTTTGGTTCGTAGTAAAAACGTGCTGTCTGTTTTGATGCAATGTTTTGCGATTACTTGTTTAGTTTCGCTTTTGTGGCTAGCAGGCGTTTATAGTTTGATTTTTGCGGACGGCGGCGATTTGCAAGCGTTAATTGGCGGGTTTTCAAAAGCGTTTTTGCCTGACATTAACACGACGGTTTTAATCGGTGATATTCCCGAAACCGTGTATTTCATGTTTCAAATGACGTTCGCGATTATTACACCAGCGTTAATCGTTGGCGGTTTTGCGGAACGAATGAAGTTTTCAGCGATGTTGTGGTTTAGTGCGCTGTGGTTGATTTTAGTTTATATGCCGATTTGTCATTGGATTTGGGGCGGTGGTTGGTTAGCGAAAATGGGCGCGATGGATTTTGCAGGCGGTATCGTCATTCACGTCAACGCGGGTGTGGCTGCGTTAGTTTCAGCAATCGTGTTAGGCAAACGCAAAGGTTTTCCACAAATCGCCATGCCACCACACAATATGACAATGGTCGTTACAGGCGCGGGAATGTTATGGGTTGGTTGGTTTGGCTTTAACGGCGGCAGCGCGTTAGCCTCAGACGGACGTGCTGGAATGGCAATTTTAGTCACACATATTGCCGCCGCAGCGGGTTCGTTAACATGGATGGCAATCGAATGGCAAAAATACGGCAGACCGAGCGTTTTAGGCATCGTCACAGGAATGGTTGCAGGCTTGGGTACCATCACGCCCGCTTCGGGTTATGTCGGCGCATTTGGCGCAGTTGTAATTGGCGTAACAGCGGGATTCGTGTGTTTTCATGCGACGCAAATCGTGAAGCGTAAATTCAAAATTGACGATTCGTTAGACGTTTTTCCCGTTCACGGTGTCGGTGGTGTTATTGGTTCCTTAATGACGGGTGTTTTTGCCGCCGCACAATTTGGTGGTTTAGGGTTGCCCGAAGGCGTAACAATTTCACAGCAAGTTGGCGTACAAGCATTAGCCGTTCTGGTAACAGCGGTTTGGAGTGGCGTATTTAGTTATGCGATTCTAAAAGGCTTAGATGCTTGGATTGGTTTGCGCGTCACAGGCGACGAAGAAGTACAAGGTTTGGACATCGCATTACATGAGGAAACGGGTTATCACAGCTTATGATTTTCAGGCGCGAATTGATTCGCGCCTACCTTCAATCGTTTGACGCTACAATAAAACTACGTCGTACTGCTCTTGGTTATAGCTAGATTCTGCTCGAAATTTAATTTGAACATTCAAAAACGTTTCCAATTCAGTAAGCATATCCGCCTTTTCATCCAACAACATTTCTGCAACTTCCATTGAAGCTAAAACCAAAATTTGCTGCACATTGTATTGACGTACTTCACGAATAATTTCCCGAAAAATTTCTAAACAAACTGATTCAGCCGTTTTTAAAACGCCTCTCCCACCGCACGCAGAACAGGGTTCACACAAAATATGCTCTAAACTTTCACGGGTTCGTGTACGAGTCATTTCCACTAAACCTAAAATCGATACCTCGGTGATTTTAGATTTCGCGCGGTCTTTTTCCAAATGCCGCTCAAAGGCTTGCAACACTTGCTGCCGATGTTCCGTGCTTTTCATATCGATAAAATCAATGATGATAATGCCGCCCAAATTTCGCAAACGCAGTTGTCGTGCAATCGCTTGAGCGGCTTCTAAATTAGTTTTGAAAATGGTTTCCTCTAAATTTCTACCGCCGACATAACCACCTGTATTCACGTCAACGGTGGTCATGGATTCGGTTTGGTCAAATACCAAATGTCCGCCCGATTTGAGTTTTACTTTTCGTGCTAAAGCTCTTTCCAGTTCATCTTCGACGCTATAAATATCAAAAACAGGGCATTCCCCCGTGTAGTGTTCGATGACAGAAATAATTTCAGGAACAAAAATTTCCGCAAATTCGACCAATTTTAGATAGGTTTCTCTGGAATCAACTCGAATTCGTTCAATGCCTTCACGGTACAAATCGCGTAACGTGCGGATGCTTAATGGCAAATCTTTGTGAATAAATTGTTTTGGTGCCGCTGTGGCAATTTTTGTGCGTATCGATTCCCAAAGTTTTAACAAAAATTCCATGTCCGCAATTAACACCGAATCATCGACGCATTCGGCAGCAGTTCGAGCGATAAATCCGCCGCAGTCGTGTTCTTGCCTGAATTTTTCAAGGCAATGTTTCAACCGTGTTCGCTGTTCACCGCACTCAATGCGCTGTGAGATGCCAATATTGTTCGAATACGGCATATAAACTTGAAAGCGTGACGGAATCGAAATATCCGTCGTCAAACGTGCGCCTTTTGTGCCAAGTTGATCTTTAAAAACTTGGACGATAATGTGCTGACCTTCATGCAAATAATGTTCGATATTTGCCGAGCCTTTTTTTTCTAATTCCTTTGTACACAAATCTGACAAATGCAAAAACGCCGTGCGAGATAAGCCAATATCCACAAAAGCGGCTTGCATTCCAGGTAAAACGCGACAAACCAGTCCTTTGTAAATGTTGCCGACTAACCCGATTTTGCAACTACGTTCGATAATTAACTCTTGTAAAACGCCGTTTTCAATGACGGCAACGCGAGTTTCAGGTGGTGTGACATTGATTAGAATTTCTTCGCTCATAAAATAACCTCGATGCCTTCGCGTGCCAATAATTGTGCCGTTTCAAACAGTGGCAATCCCATTACCCCCGAAAAACTCCCGTTAATCCGTTCAACAAACACACTACCAAAACCTTGGATGGCATAACCACCTGCTTTGTCGCGAGGTTCTCCACTTTGCCAATAGGCTTCGATTTCGATGTCAGAAAGCGTTCTAAAAGTAACATTTGTGAGACTTAATGCGGAATGGCGTTTTTGTCCAATTAGCGTGATGGCGGTAAAAACTTGATGTGTTCTGCCAGATAATGCCCGCAACATTGCAATCGCATCAGCTTTATCTTTTGGTTTTCCTAAAATTTTATCGCCCAAAATGACACTGGTATCGGCGGCAAGAATAGGCAATATCGGATTAAAAGTTTGGATGCACGCGGCGGCTTTTTCTGCCGCCAAACGCTGAACATAATCAATAGGAAGTTCGTTTGGGAAAGGGGTTTCATCAATATCAACGATTTGTACACAATGAGGAACTTGAATTTGATTAAGCAGTTCATGACGGCGTGGCGATGCAGAAGCGAGAATAATTTTTGGCATAAAAATCCGACAGAAAAGTGAAATTAAGCAGTATGTTAAGTGAATTTAAGTAAGAATTTATGAATTTTTTAATTCAATTGTTAATTTATGGTTTTGACACGAAACCTAAAACCATGATAAAAATACGCCCGTCGTCAAAGGCGACACTCTTCGAAGAAAGAGAAAAATTATTATAATAACTATGAGGATTTAAAAATGTCTGACACACAAGAAAAAGATTATTTCTGGTTCTGGATCGGTGGTTTGATTGCAGCGACCGTCGTTTTGGTTTTAATGTTGAAAGCAGATGAAACGAAACATTTGCAAAGCGGTGCAGTGGCTCAAAGCCAAGCTGAAGTTTTTCAAAAAATTGAAAACAAACACTTGAATAACAGAACCAACTAATTTTTCCTTGTAATTTAAGGAACGTAATGTTGTAACTTAGCCCGACTTTTGATGAACTCAAAAGTCGGGCTAAGTCGTTTCTGGAACTTGAGTTTTTCGCGGTATCATTAACACAATAACTTTTCTAATCTTGTGGAGATCTCGGTTCATGCTGTATCAAAGTGGATTTCTACTTCAATTTATTCAGCTCAGTCTGCCATTTTGGCAATCCGAAAATAAAAAAACGATTCAACGATTAACGCTCGCCTTATTCGGCTTAACTATCCTGCAAATTGTTATTGCCGTCGTGATTACGGAATGGAGTGCAAATTTATTCAACGCTTTAGAACAGCGTTCGATGTCTGGCGTACTCACGCAAGTCGGATTGATTATTTTAATTTTTGTTGCCAACATTGCGGTGACGGTGACACATTTTAAAATTAAACGTACGTTGCAACTCGATTGGCGAAACTGGCTAACCACAAAGTTAATCGCGCAATGGATGACGGATGGGCGGCATTATTTAGTGACACATATTCAAAATAACGAAGATGCTCACGATAATCCAGATGGAAGAATTGCCGAAGATGTGCGAATTGCGACGGAATCAGCGATTGATTTAGCACACTCGTTAATTTTCTGTTCATTGCTGTTAATCAGCTTTTCCAAAATTTTATGGACGCTTTCTGGTGTCGTCACGCTCAACTTAGGGGTTATCGAAATTCCAATTTACGGGCATTTAGTGTGGTTGGCAATACTTTACGCAACAGGTGCCTCGATTTTGGGCTGGTGGATTGGTCGCCCACTAACACAAGCGACAGACGGAAGACAAACGGTTGAAGCCAATTTTCGTTTTGGTTTGGTAAACGCGCGTGAAAATTCATTGGCAATTTCACTTGTACACGGTGAATCGACTGAACAAACCCGTTTTTATGGCTTATTTCAAGATATTATCGATGCTTGGCAACGTCAAACCACCGCTTGGTCGCACATTTTAATGTTCACTTCTGGGCATTCAGTGGGGCTAATGGCATTTCCGATTTTGATTTCTGCCCCCCGTTTTGTATTAGGTAGTATTTCACTTGGTGGATTGATGCAATCCGCGCAAGCCTTTCAACAAATGGCTTCCGCGCTTTCATGGCCCGTTGATAATATGGCAAAAATTGCTGAATGGCGTGCTTCCGTTGAACGTGTTTTGGGATTAGTTCATTCGCTCAACAGATTAGAAAAAGAAATTATTGAGCGTAATCCACATCGTATTCAACGTATTAAAACCGATAAGCCATTGTTACATTTGCGTGATTTGTGCGTAGTACGATTAGACGGTGTCGTTTGTGTACAAAAAATGAACATTCAAATCAAAGCAGGTGAACGAATTTTAGTTACTGGGAACGCTTTCACTGGTTCAAAATTATTCAAAGCAATTGTCGGCTTTTGGCCTTGGGGTGAAGGACTAATTGAATTACCAAATGATGACGTTTGCTTTGTGCCGCCACGTCCATATTTACCAATTGGCACGTTGCGTGATGCAATTTGTTATCCATTACAAGAGTCAGACATTAACCAAATGGAATTAGAGGAAAAATTGGATGCAGTCGGGTTAAGCGAATTACGCGAAACGTTGGACGTAGCCGTGAACAGTTGGGATACAACTCTTTCGCGCGAACAACAACAACGTTTGGGGGCGGTGCGATTATTATTGCAACAGCCAAAATGGATTTTATTACAACAAGCCTTTGATTCGCTTGATTCAGATGGTGAAACTGCGATGTTGCGTTTAATTTTCCAAGAGTTACCAAAATCCGCCATTTTAACAATTACCCACGAATCTCGAGCAGAAGCCTTTCATCAACGCAGAATTGCGTTGTAATAAAACGTAGATTAGTGCGTTTCTTTTCGTTACCGTTTTTTCACGCAATGCGATAACAAAACAACACCGTTTTACGAAAATCATCAATGTGCAGAATGCTTTCTGGTTCCCAATCTGGCGCGGGAAATGAAGACGAAATAAATAACGTTCCTGAACGCATTTCGCGTTTTATTTTTTCAGTGATTTCGGGCATAACAGCAGGAGATAAAAATGCAAATATCACATCGTATTTTTCAAAATCGGTAGTGAAAAAATTTTGTCTCAAGGCGGTGTAATTTGAAACATTGCGCCCGCGCCACGCACTAATTAACCAAGGAATTGGCGCGAGTTCCCACGCATCAACCGTTATATTTTTCCAGTGTTCAGCAATGGGAATAGCAACCGACCCAACCCCTGCACCCAAATCTGCAAAATGACAAGCGCATTCTTGTTCTAATAAAACAGAAATAGCTTGTGTCACTTCGCTTGAAGATAAAAAAAGTGGTACATCGCCACGGATTGTTCCCCAAAAAACGAGTGTTAAGGTAATAACAATAACTAGGTACAGCCACGAGGGTAACGAAATCGTAAAAAAAATAAATATGCTGGGCAAAAATAGCAAGTGTATCGAAACCCACCATATTGGTTGACGCAACAAAAGTGACCCGCTGACTGCAAGTCCACATTGCGCCAATAAAAAGACAATTGGATAGTGAAAAATAGGCTGCCAAAAAGCCGCAATAAAAGTAATTACGAATGCGAAAATTTGGCAAAAAATGGCGCGTAGTAAAATCATAGCGTGAATTCTATAAAAAATGGGGCAATGTGGGGGGGGTTTAGCGTCTGAAATTTTCGTCAGACATACATCTCAAAGTTTTTTGAATATCAAGTTTTTAACAGAATCAACTCTAGGACAAATTTACTACCAAAATAACCCAATAATAAAAGTAGAAATCCCGCTAAAATCCAATTTACAGCCACTCTTCCGCGCCACCCGTAGAGTTTTCGACCAATTAAAATTGCACAAAAAATCCCCCACGCCAATAAAGACAAAATCGTTTTGTGTGCTAAATGCTGGGCAAATAAATTATGTAAAAACAAAAAACCTGTCCCTAACGATATTGTCAGCACGCTCACGCCTGCTGTAATGAGTTGAAATAACAAGGCTTCCATTGTTAATAGTGATGGTAACAATAAGCTGAAGTGGGAAGGCGGATGCTGTTTCAGTTGATATTCTTGAATAGCCAATAAAATGGCTTGTACGGCAGCAATTGTTAACAAACTAAAGGCGAGTATCGATGTCAAAATGTGCATTTCCATTGCCCAT
Source organism: uncultured Methylomagnum sp. (assembly GCA_964558865.1). Classification (GTDB taxonomy): domain Bacteria; phylum Pseudomonadota; class Gammaproteobacteria; order Methylococcales; family Methylomonadaceae; genus UBA10906. Next base: position 15,719 of record CAZLGN010000007.1, on the reverse strand, counting down.
CCGATACGTTCTGATAATAAGTGTGATGGAGAGTTAAACGAAGCGTCTAACGCCAGAATTATCGCGGCTAATGGAAACAAAAGTAATCCTAATTTTTCAACAGGTTTTGCCATAATGGTAAGCAAAAGTATTACCATCACGCCAAGTATATTCAACGACGCAACGCTTAATATACTAAAATTAAAGCCATTTTGTTGTTCGCAAAGTAACGAGATATAAAGTATATGTAAAAACACCGCAACCCAAGCTAAAAATAATGGTTTACGCGAAGATACTCGGCTGCGTAACTGCCAGATAGTTAAAGCGGTGCTGATGCTGTACGCCAACACGGAGCCAAACGCAACAAGTTTCAACATGACATAATCACCCATTTTTTGATATAGCTTTTCAAATAAATAGTTTCCATAAATTTTTATCACCACACATTGATTTTAAAAGCGTTTAGTTTTGCACAAGCGGCGATTATTTATCGGAAAGAAATACACCCTACTTTCAAATCATAGCGCATAACGTAAAAAAAACGTAGGTTCCACTTCAGTAATTATTATCATTGAAATTTTATTCATAAAATAGTTACCAATAGTAGCTTGTCTTGAGAACTCTCACGATGTGGTCTTACGATTTTTCATAAAAAATAGCTGGATAAATGTTACGCAGGTAAGATGCTAAAAAGTTGTAGATTGCGTTATTTAAACTCAAACAATTGGGAAGTTATTTTTGACTACAGCTTAGGAAATTTACAAAAACTTAGCCTATAATTTCAATCACTATGCGGTTAGAATCCGCGACTGTTACTTAACTATTTTTAAAAAGGAAAAATATGACCACCGAAAACACACCTTGGACACGCGAAGAATTTGAAGCGCAATTGCGTAGTATGGAAAATTTGTATCACATTCATCATCCGTATCACACGTTGATGAACGAAGGGAAATTAACCAAAGCGCAATTACAAGGCTGGGTCGCAAATCGCTTTTATTACCAAGTTTGCATTCCGATTAAAGATGCTAACATTTTGGCGAATTGCCCCGACCGCGAAACCCGTGCGAAATGGACACAACGCATTTTGGATCACGACGGACATCCTGGCGACGTAGGCGGCATTGAAGCGTGGATACAATTAGGAATTGCCGTTGGTTTGACGCGCGAAGAAATTACCTCGTTAAAACACGTTTTGCCAGCGGTGCGTTTTGCAGTCGATGCGTATGTGAATTTTGCTCGTCGTGCAGAATGGCACGAAGCCGCAAGCTCATCGTTAACCGAATTGTTCGCACCAAAAATTCATCAACAACGCCTAGACAATTGGCCCACACATTATCCTTGGGTTGAACCTGAAGGTTATGCGTATTTCCGCAAACGTTTAACCGAGGCGCGACGTGACGTAGAACACGGTTTAGAAATTACACTCGATTGGTACAAAACCCGTGAGCAACAAAATCGCATGGTTGATATTTTAAAATTCAAACTCGATGTTTTATGGTCGATGGCAGATGCCATATATCTTGCTTATATTCACGAAATGCCACCGTATTTCAACATTGAAAAATAGTTGACGCGGGCGCAGACAAAATCCATGACATTAAAAAAATTCCTTAGCACACCGTTTTTACCGATTTATTCAACTACCTTCTTATACGCATTTTATTACTCGATTAGTGTTTTACAATTTGACGTTCAAATTTTGCCAGAGCGTGTGCCTTATGATTTTTTAGCGCAGTTAATTTTTGCATATATCTTATTTGCGGTATCGCGGCGGGCATGGATTTTTCTTGTTTTGCACGCACTCGTTATGGGGATTTTGTATTTAGGTAATCCAATTAAAATCGCCTTTTTTGGTGGGCCAATAATGCCCGACGATATTTTTTCGTTACGTTCGCTATTGTTGATTTTGGAAGGCTGGAAATTTTTCGCGTTAGCCGTACCATTAGTAACAATCGCATTTTTAGCCATCGTGAATATCAAAATGCGGACGTGGAAAAATTATATCGGCGGTGTGTTTGCAGGCATTTTTACGCTGACTACTTTGTATCAACCCAATTCAATTGTGTATCCAATCGATACTTATATCGGCACGAAAGAATGGGATCAGCGTTCAAATTATTTGTGGCAAGGTGCGACGATACACACGGTACTTGAAACGGCGCGTTATTTTTTGATTGCTGATGAGCCACCTGATGCCGATGAAGCGCGTCAAGCTGCTCAATTTTTAGCACAACATTCGCGTTTAAATACTTTTGAAGAATTCACGCCGCGCAACGTGCATATCGTGTTACTCGAATCGTTTTGGGATGCAAATAATCTGAAGAAAGTGAAATTTAGCAAAAATCCGTTGTCAGATAATTTTCGCCAATTATGGCAAAGTGCAAACAATTCAACCGCTGTAGTGCCTGTTTTTGCGGGGATGACGGCAAATTCAGAATTTGAAGTGTTATGCGGTTTTCCCGTTACGAAAAATACGGTGAAATTTGAACGGCAATTGTTGAATGAAGTGCCGTGTTTGCCGCGATTATTAGCGGATAAAGGCTATAAAACCGTCGTATCACACCCAAATGTGCCAGTATTTTGGAATCGGGTGAATGCGTACCATCGGGTCGGATTTCAAACATATTGGTCAGAAAAAGATTTTGTTTTAGATGACATTAACCGCGAATTTTTGGGCGACAGTTCGCTGTATCGTCAGGTTTTAGATAAAATTTCAAACACGCTAACCGAGAAAAAACCGTTGTTAGATTATGTAGTGACCTATTTCGGACACTGGGATTATCCGCTGAATGAAAATCGTCCGCCACAAATTACCAGCAGCTCAAAGGTGGACGAAGTAACCGCGTATGCGAACACGACTTTTTATAAATCGAGTGAGTTTGTCGATTTTGTAAAAACGCTACAAAAACGCGATCCAAATGGAATTATCGTGGCGTTTGGCGATCATTTGCCCTTTTTGGGCGAGAATTTTGCAGGTTATATGGAATCGGGAATTTTGACTAATAGTCGCGGCGATTTTTCAGATGCGATGTTTAAAACTTACGTTAATACGCCATTATTGATTATCGACGGTGAAAAAAGCGCGTTAAAAGTGGGACGATTGCCATTGTATGAAGTACCAAAATTGATTTTGAATTTATTACATTTGAATCAGCCGACAATTATGGATTTCGCCACACCGCTGGATAATCGGCGAATTCGTCCGTTGGTAGGATTACATTTTGAAGAGTTTGGCGACGGACGAATGAATGTTTGTAAAGAACCGCCCTATTCACCTGAATGCCAGCAATCATTGGCGTGGTTGGAGGCGCTAAAAACCGTGAGTAATGATTTATTTATTGGACGGCAATTTACGCGCCCTTAGAGTAATTCCAACGCGAACATTAACGCATCTTCGCGTCCGCCATTTTCTGCTGGATAATAGCCCTTTCGCACCCCGATTTCGTTAAAACCAATGGAATCATAAAGTGCGATTGCCCCCGTATTTGTTGGACGTACTTCTAAAAACATTTGTTCCGCGTGTTTTTTAGCAATCGAAATTAGATATTCTAAAATTTTGCGTCCAATACCTTGTTTTTGTTCTTTTGGTGAGACACATAAGTTCAAAATATGTGCTTCACCAACTGCCATCGACATAATTCCGTAACCTAAAACATCGTCACCCAACTCGCAAACCCAGCAGTTATAGCGAGTATTCAAACAATCTCGAAAAATATCTTCACCCCACGGAAAACGGTAACTTGCTTTTTCAATTGCCACAACTTGCGCTAAATCGGAACGGTTCATTTTTCGCAAACGCATCAGTTCTTTTCGTCCAATTGAATCGGGAAAAACTTTGGCATAAAACTCCACATCGGCATCATAAATAACAAAATCTTTTAAACGGTCTAATAATCCACGCATTTTTTATTCTCAAATTACATTGCCGCACGAATGGCATCGACCATATCATTAGTAAGCGGTTGACGACGATGATCTAAAACTACACCATCCATTTGCTGTGCGAATAAAACAGCCGTTGCAACGTAATCATCGAATACCGTTTGCGGATCATCTAAACCGTCCATTTGCATAAAAAACACCACGCCTGGGCAATAAAAATTTTCTAAATCTTTATCGGGAAATGTTCCAGGTTCAACCATGCTTGCTACGCCAAAATGCACAAAACGCTTTTCATCAATTCGTTCAAAAATTTTCATGCTGCCATATTCTAAGCCTAAACCTTCTAACACATGAAAAACATCCGCGATATTAAAATCTTCGTGTCCTTTTGTAATAACACTGAATTGAATTATCGCAGGCGAAACAGACGGGCGTTGTGGCGATTCTTCATCATGATGAAGTTCTTCATGTTCGAGTTCATGCTCAAATTCTTCCGCAATTTCATCGTGTTTTTTAAGATCAATTTGTGCTGGAACTTTTTGACGCGGCTGCATTTTTTGAGCAACTACATTTTTCAGTGCTTGCGTAATGGATGGTTTTTTTGTCGATTCTAATTCATCATCGTCAAATTCATCGTCATCATATTCGTCGTCAAATTCGTCGTCGTAATCTTCATCTTCGTCTTCTTCTGTTGCTTGTTTATTTTTCAGGTACGCGGACACAATCATCGCCACCATGATAATTAAGCCTGTTCCAATAATCGCTATTCTTAATAATTCTTTATCCATTAAACTTCTGCCAAATTCACCGCGTTTTCAATATCTACCACGACCATGCGAGACACACCGCGCTCTTTCATTGTCACACCTGCTAACTCTTTTGCTGTCGCTATTGTACCTGTATTGTTGCAAATGTATAAAAATTGACCTGCGCTGTTTATTGCTAACATTCGTTCTCTTTAAACAATACCGCCTTATTTCGCCCGCTATTTTTCGCGGTGTACAACGCTTCATCTGCCTGATGAATTAAGTCTTCAGCTGATTTATGTGTTGAGAGTATTCCTACTGCTACACCGCCACTTAATGTTACTTTTCCAAAATCCGAGTCACAATGCGGCAAATTTAAATCACTCAATGCACGACAGGCATTTTCAACAACAGTTAAAGCCGCCTGACCGTGTGTAGTGGGCAAAATCAACGCAAATTCTTCACCACCATATCTCGCAACAAAATCACCGCCCCGTTGAACAGTACACGCTAACAGTTTCGCTACTTGTCGCAAACAATCATCCCCCGCTTGGTGTCCGTAATAATCGTTATATTTTTTAAACCAATCGACATCAATCATTGCAATCGCTAATGAATCGCTCATTCGGTTAGCACGCTGCCATTCACGCGCCAATTGTTCATCAAAATAACGACGATTCGGAATGCCCGTTAAACCGTCAGTAATCGCCAAACGAATCAAATTTTCACGCGAGCGTTTCAATTCAATTTGATTTCGGACTCGAATTTTTACAATGCCAGGACAAAACGGTTTGCTAATGTAATCCGCCGCACCAATTTCTAAGCCGCGAATTTCTTCTTCAACATTGTTATGTGCCGTAATAAAAATAATCGGAATATCTGCCGTTAACGGATCATTTTTTAATTGTTCGCAAACTTGATAACCATCCATTTCTGGCATCATGACATCAAGTAAAATCAGGTCTGGTCTTTCTTGTAACGCAATGTCTAAGGCTTTTTTGCCATTTGTTGCAAATAAAATATCGTAGCTACTATCAAATAAATTCGCCAATAAGCGAATGTTATTCAGGTCATCATCAACAACTAATAATCGTGATACGACAATGTTTGAGTGCATTAGGCTATCTCTGTAGGCAAAAGTTAATGCGTTCTAATACGAGCAACGCGGCTTGAAAATCTAGCGAATCTAAATGTACAACTAATTCTTGAATTTCTTTATCAAAACCACGAAAGTGTAAATGCAATTTCAATTGTTCAAATAATTCCAGTGCTTTGAAATGATTGCCACTCAGTGCTTCGTGCCACTCTGTTAATAATTCTGAAAGCTCTTCTTCATTTAATCGTTCAGTTTCAATCAACTTATATTCATTTAATAACGGTGGCAATAATGTCGTCGCGTTAATGGCAGCCGTTAAGGCTTCGGTTAAGTTAGAAACGAGCAGGTCGAGATTCTCAAACTTTTCACCATGTATGGCGGATTCTAATTCGGCTGCCGCTTGCCTTAAATCTTCTGCCGCTAACGTCCCAGCCATACCTTTAATGGAATGCGCTAGGTATTCCATTTGCGTGAATTCTTTTTCTGATAGCCACTGCTTCAATTGCGTCATGGCATTTTCATAACGAGACGCGAAACTTAGCAATAATTGATGCAATAATTTCAGATTATCACCCGAAAATTTTGCAGCTTGTGCCAAATTAAATGGCGGTAGTTCCATTGGCAAACTATTCACTATGACCCTAATCGGTTGCTTAATCATTTCGGCATCAACTTTTAACCAACGATTCAAAATACCAATCAACTTTTCCATGTTAATCGGCTTCGTTAAATGGTCATTCATACCCGCAGCTAAACTTTTTTCTTTATCGCCTTGCATCGCGTGAGCCGTCATTGCGACAATTGGTAAGGTTTTTAATGCAGGTTCAGCACGAATAAGCCTCGTTGCCGTTAAACCGTCCATCACTGGCATTTGAACATCCATAAAAATTAAATCAAAGGGTTCTGTTAAGGCAAGTCTTACGCCTTCTTGTCCATTTTTTGCAACGATAACGTCTAAATTCATCGAGCCTAACAATTCCATTGCGACCTGTTGGTTAATTTCATTGTCTTCAACTAACAAAATGCGCTGTGTACTGTAGTAATAGGGATAAAAATTATCAATCTTTTCAAGAGCGTCAGCGTGTACCGTTTGATTTGATGAACGCTCTAAAACCACGCTGAACGAAAAACAGCTGCCTTGACCTAAAACACTGGTTACGGAAATATCGCTGCCCATCAATTCAGCAAGCTGTTTTGAAATCGTTAAGCCTAAACCGGTTCCGCCATATTTTCGCGTCGTAGAAGTATCAGCTTGAGCAAATGGCTGAAAAAGTGCGTCAATTTGTTCAAGATTCATTCCAATACCGCTGTCTTGCACAGAAAAACATAATTCTGTCATTTTCTCATCAGCGTTTTTTTGTTTAACACTAACAATCACATCGCCGCGTTCTGTGAATTTTATCGCGTTACTGACTAAGTTAATAAGAATTTGTCCCAAACGCAGCGAGTCGCCAATAAAATAACGGGGCATATCAGGTGCCATGACAAATTTAAGTCTGACATTTTTTTGATCCGCTTTTATTTTGAGTATGTTATTCAAATGTTCAAAGACTTTTTCCACAGAAAACTCGATATTTTCTAAAGTTAATTTACCCGCTTCAATTTTAGAAAAATCCAAGATATCGTTAATAATCGTCAACAACAATTGCGCCGCGCTATCGATTTTATTCAAATAATCCTTTTGTTTCCCACTTAAATTAGTACGTTGCGCTAAATGCGTCATACCCATAATGGCATTCATTGGCGTGCGAATTTCGTGACTCATATTGGCTAAAAACTCCGATTTTGAGTGATTTGCCATATCCGCCGCATGCAAGGCTTTTTGTAAATCTAACGTTTGTTCATCAACAATATCTTGTAAATGACTAAGATGATGTGACAACGCATTTTCTGCTTCATCCCTTTTTTCAAAACTGACATTAAGTTGTGTCAACATTTCGTTAAACGCATCAACGACCCGCCCAAATTCATCATTGCTTTCTTTAGTAACTTGAAGGTAATAACTTTTTGAATCGGTAATATGATGAATAAAATTGGCAAGTCGTATAATTGGATGCGAGACAATTCGTTGCAAATACAACGACAAATACAATGCGATGAACAACGTAACGCAAAATGCGACGAGAATAATTCCCATATAATCTTGTAATTTTTGATTAAGCGACGCGAAATTAGCGCGTAACACCAAATAACCCAAAATATCACCATTCAAATAGACGGGCTGAACGATTTCAACGAAATTTTCAATTTGTTTCAAATGTGGCGCGTGGCGAATTTCACCTTCTTGGAAAAGAACTTGATCGTGATAAATTTCTTTGCGGTAAGCATCTAAAAGTTGTTGTTGCTGATTATACAAACCCGCATAAAGCACGTCAGGATTGTGTTTCAGCGCACCTAATGTTTTTCGCGTTGTCGAATCGTCCATAAATGCCAGCGACGCTAAACTATTTTCGGCAATAATTTCGACTTGCGTTTGTAAATTGCTGATTAAATCACGCTTCACAAATGTCGTTTCGTAAAAAAACAAAATAAAACTAAACGCCACTAACGCAATACAGCTGCTCAATGCGGTGATAAAAATAATTTTTAATTTAATCGATCTATTTCGCAAAATCATGGCTGTGGCTCTTTTGAAAGTGACAGTAATTGCGAACTGATTTTCAAACCAGATGTTAATGCGGCAGCATTATTGATAAAAAAGCGGATTTTTTGATCATCTTCAAATAAATAAATAATGCCTTGCTCCAGGATTGTTTTTTGTGTGCCGACAGAAAGAATTGGTTTTTTATAAATTTGTGCGAGTAAATCCATTGAAACGGTGTTTGGAAAATAAATGAGTTGGCAACTATCTAAATTTGATTGTGCTGTAATGGATTTCACTTCAATTTGTGATGTACCTAGCATTTTTCCTGCATAAGCACGTCGCAACAACTCACTAAAATGAGTATCGTCATAAACGCAATAAGTAAAAACAGGTGATTTAATTGCCCATTCGGTGAATTGACTAAAATGAAATAAATACGCAATTTTGATTTTATTTTCTCGTTCGGTCGAATCATCGGCAGCGTAGCTTGTTGTTGATAAAGAATAAAATGAAATTCCTGCAAGCAAAAGCAATAAACGCAAAATTCGTGGTACAAAAATTCCCATCACTTTGCGACTGAAAAATAGAGTGCGCGTAACCATTTCAATAAGACAAGCCAATAGTAAAATACAGTCTGCGCGTTTCTTGTGGCAATTGAGGTAAGCCACCGCTTAATGCACTACCGTCAGGCAAAGGAATGTTAGCAAAGTTATCATTGTGATTAACGGTGTAGTATTTCGTATCAAGTAAATTATTCACACCAAAATCAACGCTAAATTCTGCTGAATGCAAAGGCTGTGCGTAATGCAAATTGGTGTCAAAAATTGTCGCGCCGTGCATCGGTGAACCTTTATAAATTAGATTCGATTCGTGCGTGCTGATTTTATCAAACCAACGCCCCGTAAATCTAAATGTAAATTTATCCAGTGAATACATGAGGTTGCTTTTAATTAAGTGTTCTGGCGCGTTGGTAATATCCACCATTTTGGTTAATTTTTCAGCATTTTGCTGACCCAGCGTATAAACATAATTCAAATCAGCACTAATACCACTGTCAAAATTTTGTGAATCCCCAACTTGCAAACCATACGTTTCAGAAGTCGCTAAATTATCATTCGTATTCGGTTTGCCTGTAAAAACGTTATTTACAACGCGCACAATATCTTTGCCTTGCGTGTAAAAGCCCGATAGTTTGAAGGCATTATTTTTAAACGGTTCCGCGTTTAATCCTAATTCAGCCGTCATCATGCGTTCAGGCTGTAAATTTGTATTCGCTCGATGATAAATAAAATCGGTTTCTTTATTCCATGATTCATAGATTAAATAAGGCGAAGGCGCAATATAAGACGTTCCCCACGCGCCAAAGAAGCGCAGCTCTTTTAACGCTTGCCACGAAAAACCCAAACGCGGATTAAAATCGGGTTCGTAGCGTGAATCAGCATCCATACGAAGCGACGCATTTAACGTGAGCGTTTGCGTTAAATCATAATTTAACTGGCTATAAATCGCATAATTTTGGTAATTAGTATTTTTTATAAATGAACTGGCATCCTGACTATTTTTTGGATGAGCGTGCATAAAACTGAGTTCAATCCCGCTTAACCAATTTAAATCCCCTTTTAAATAAGCAATGGTTTCAGAAAAACGCATCGCGCTACCATCCCATGAAATTGGCGCACTTGCCCCCCACGCGATATAACTTGAACCTGGTTCTAAATCCGTACTTTCATAACTTAAACTCGATTTGGCTTGCCAAAACGGATTGATTTCAAAGTTATAGGTCGCATTTGCCATTTGATTTATCGTTGAAAAAAAGGCTTTACCAGAATAATCATAGTTAATCGGTTGCGCGGGATTAAACGATAGACTGGTATTAGCGTTGTTATAAACGCGGTAATAACTCAGCGTTAAATCTTTGTAATTCCCTTTGAAATGAATGTTGTGATTTTGTTCGGTCAAATCGACTTTATCGAGTGTGCCGTAAATTTCAGGATAATTTTGTTTTAAATCTTCTGATGCGCTGCGATGAAAACTGCCCGACAATAAAACGTTAATATCATCGTTAATTTTTTTACCAGCGGCAACTTTCACTTCGCCTGTATCTTGCGTGCCGCCTGTTGCTTTGACTTTTATGCCGTTAATTCCCGCGCCCGTTTCGGTAACGAGGTTAATCGTGCCAAGCATTGCATCGCCACCATAAACCGATGATGAACTGCCTAAACTAACTTCAACTTGTTTCACATCGATGAGCGGCATCGTGTGAAAAAATGCCGTCGGTTCACCTGTTGGAGCTTTCACTTTATTACCATCAATCAAAATGGTGATTTTATCGTTAGCGAAAATACCGCGAATATAAATTTCAACGCCTGCTTTTTCGGTAGACGCTAAATTTGCAACGTGAATATCAGGAATGTTTTTCAAAATATCGGTCAAAAAACGATAGCCTTTGCGTGAAATTTCATCTTGTGAAATAACGTAAGCCGTTACAGGTGATTTTTTAATCGACATCGGCATTTTGGTAATCGAGGTAACTTGAACATCCATTAAATCTTCAAGCGATACTTCGGTAAATTGTTCTTCAGCGTATGCGGTATTAAAAAAAAGAAGAAGCAACAATGAAGATTTAAGGTTTTTCATAAAGTTTAGCTTTGCCCTATTTTTTCGCCAAGATTTACCTGTTTGTCCGCCGTAAAATCCGCATTCCAACGCATTTTATCTTTTTCAAATAGCACAATAATCGTTGAACCCATGTTGAAACGTCCCATTTCATCGCCCATTTTTAACGTTGGCGCGTCAGTTTCATATTTCCAATTACGAACTGTTTTAATCGTTGGCGGAGTCACAACGCCATGCCACACCGTTTCAATACTTGAAACGAAAATTGCACCGACTAACACCAACGCCATTTGACCAATTTCGGTATCGAAAATAGCGACGACACGTTCATTTTTGGCAAACAAACCATTTACGGCTTCCGTGGTCGCGCCATTGACGCTAAATAATCGCCCTGGGACGTGAATCATTTCGCGCAACGTGCCAGAAATTGGCATGTGTAGGCGATGATAATCTTTCGGTGAAAGATAAATTGTCGTGAATTCGCCATCATTGAATTTTTCAGCGCGTTGTGAATCGCCGCCTAACAAATCTGTGACGGTGAATGATTTACCTTTTGCTTGAAAAATATCGCCGCGTTCAATTTTTCCCGCTTGACTAACAACGCCATCAGCAGGGCTTGCGATAGCGTTTTTCTCAGTCGTTAAAGGTCTTGCACCCGCTTTTAATTCACGGGTAAAAAAATGATTGAAACTTTTAAACTCATTCAAATCTTGCGTAATGGATTCGTCCCACACAACGCCGTAGCGTGTGGCAATTTGGCGAATTAAAAAGTTTTTCCACGCAATATTTTCACAATGCGTGAATTTACTGACAAATTGCGACAATAAATGATGCGGCAAAAAGGTTTGTGACAGTTCAACAAAAGTATTTTTTAGGGTCATAAGGTTTTATCAGAATTAACTTTGTTGCTCAGTCCGTAAGCAAAGGCAATGACTTCGGCGACGGCAACATAAAGTTCTTGAGGGATTTCGTCACCTAATGGAATTTGCGATAGCATTTTTACCAATTCAGGATCTTTATAAAGCGGAATGTCGTTTTCTTCCGCTATTTTTAAAATTTGATCAGCGATTAAACGTGCGCCTTTTGCCGTCACGGTAGGCGCGTTATCTTTTTCGTGATCGTATTTGAGCGCGACAGCAAAATTAGGCGGCAACATATTTACGGTAACGTCACTAATTCTGGCGCAGTCCATGCGACATTGCGATGTTCAACGACAACAGTCGTATAAATTCCACCACGCACATAAAAATCCGCGCGAACACGCATAAAATTCGGCGTAATAGCACGCACGAGATCATCTAAAATTTGATTAGTAATCGCTTCGTGAAACGCGCCTTCTTCGCGAAATGACCACATATAAAGTTTCAGTGATTTGAGTTCGACGCATAATTCAGCGGGAACGTATTCGATTTTGATGGTGGCAAAATCGGGCTGTCCTGTTTTGGGGCAAAGGCAAGTGAATTCGGGAATATCAAAGCGAATGGTGTAATCGCGGGCGGTTTGAGGATTCGGGAAGGTTTCTAAATCTTTGGAAGGTCTTGTAGTCATAAAATTTGTAGGCTTGGCGTTAAAATTGAGCTTCATTTTAATGCAAACTCCGCTAGATTCATAACCATTGAAAAATACAGCTCAACATTTCAACAAAAAAGCCTCACCAAATAAATCAGCGAGGCTTTGGGAAAGCGCGAAGTAATTTAAATGGTTAGTAGTTCCACTGTAACTGGGTACGAATCATATCGCCAGAGGCTTGACGCAAGTTAGTAACGTTAGTTCTATCCATTGTTGAATAAGCCAACGTAACTTCCAACGCTTTCATTAACTGCCATTCAACACCTGCTTCGATTTCATTGGTTTGAATTCTTGGTGAGTTTGCAACCGCTTTCCATGCACCATCATAAGTTTGCCATTTTGCATAAGGAATAATCGCATCGTCTTTACGCAAAACGTTGTCAATTTTATACATTGCTTGAACGTAACCACCACTCAAACCTTGGCTTTCGATTCTGCCCGTAGTTGGTGTTAATGGTTGTAATGTTCCCGCTTCGCCCCACGTCCATTCAGCTTGCAAACCAAAAGGTTGTGGGAACAAAATTGCGTGGACTGCTACACGCTCTTCGCGGATATTAGCCTCAGGAGTTGTGGCACCTGGTGTTACAGCTGTAAGACCAGCCCCAGGCAATGCAACACCAGGCTGATTGAATTTGCCAATCAACGCATCTGCGCCTAATTCGACGACCTGACCGTTGAACATTGAACCTAAGAAATTCAATTCAACAGGGTAAGTCGTATGAACGACATAAGAAAGATCATCATTTAAATCATTACGAACATTGTGTCCTTGACCATTGTAGACACCAGCACCAACGATACCGTAATCACCAGATGTTTTAAGTCCTTTTTTACTCAAACTTTTCCACAATTTTTGTACATCTTCAGGAGCCCAATAGGCAAATAAGCCCATTTCGCGTTCAGAAATTGTTGCGCTGTTCGTTGCATCAGTACGATCTAAAGTCAGACGATTTTGTGATGATTGTAAGTTTTCCCAACCGAAAGGAATTTTAGATTGACCAGCGCGGATGCGGTATTCATGTTTTTTATCAAATGACAAATCGGCGTAAGCGTCGCGCAATTGAGCAAAGTTATCATTGCCAGCCCCAGCGCGTGAAGCAAAATCTGGTTGAATATAAAGTGATACATATTCGTTAATATCGCCAGAGAACACTAAACGAACGCGGCGGAATGAAAAGCCTTTGTTATCGCCAACGTTATTATCACCGACTGACATTAGTTCAGGACCACCAGGACCAGCTTCTCTGTCGCCTGAAAGCGGTTGGTTATAACGCATTTGGGTATAACCACGCATTTGAATTTTATTAAACCATTTTTCATCGTTTTTGGCTTTGTCTTCACGATTAGAGACAACATGTTCTTCAAGAGCTTTGATTTCGTTTGTTTTAAGTTCTAAATCGGTTTGAACTTTTTTAATTTCAGCTCTTTCATTTTCTAATTCGTGGTAAAGATGTTGAGTGCTGTCCGCCGAAATACCACGTTGTGAAGGACGTGTAGCGTTTTCATCAACCTTTTCAAAAGTACCGAGTTTTTGGCGACCTTTTCCAGGTTCGGCGTAAATTTGTTTGGTTTTAGTATCAACATACAAATCCATTGCAAATGCTGATGTTGCAACGCTTGCCGTTAAAGCGGTAGCGATTGCAAAAGTTAATTTAGATAATTTCATGATTTTCTCAAATGGGGAATAAAGAATTCAATACAAGGGTAAAAAAGAAATATGACAATTTGATGAATCTTTAATGACAAATTTCTAATTAAGCAACAGATTACAAGATTTTGTTGTTTGAATGCAATTGTTTAGCTTATTTGCAACAATTGCATTTATCGTTCGTCATGAAAAAAACTTTAAGGTTGTGGTATGTTACGCGGCAAACAATGCGGAATAATTTAATTGGGGATTTTTTTTATGAATGCCGTAATACAAAAACGCTGTATTAGTGAAAGCGAGTATTTAGAACTTGAAGAAAGTAGCAACATCAAACACGAATATATCAATGGTGAAATGTGGGCGATGGCAGGTGCGAGTCATGCTCATAACCAGATTTCACATACCGTATCGCGATTATTAGGCAATCATTTAGACGATACGAGATGTCGTGTTTATTCTTCAGATATGAAAGTAAAAGTTGAAGATAAATTTTTTTATCCCGATGTTGTAGTCTTTTGTAATGACGTAAATGAAGGTGATTACTTCATAACAACACCGTTAATCATCGTCGAAGTCTTATCAAAAAATACCCGCAAGACTGATCAAACCATCAAAATGGCGGCTTACAAAACTCTGCCGAGTTTGCAGGAATACGTTTTAATTGAACAAGATTTTGCCGAAGTTGAAGTATGCCGCCGAAATAATAATTGGATTTCAGAACGCTACTTTTTGGGCGACGATGTAACGTTTGAATCCATCGGTTTAACGATTGCAGTCGAAACCATTTATCAACGTGTCAAAAACCAAGACATACTCGATTATTTACAACAAAAATCACAAGCAACGGAGAATGAAACGTGCCAATAACTCAACTCGAAAAATCCGCTCAAATTTACGCCATCAACTCTTGGGGCGACGGCTATTTTTCAATCAATCAAAACGGAAACGTTTGCGTTAAACCGTGCGCCGATAAAGCCATCGAAATTGATTTATACGAAGTCGCGCAATCATTAAACGACAAAAATTTATCATTGCCCGTTTTAGTGCGTTTCATTGATATTTTGAAAGATCGCGCCACGCGCCTAGATTTAGCATTTCAAAAAGCGCGAGAAACGTTGAATTATCAAGGCAGTTACACGCCCGTTTATCCAATTAAAGTCAATCAACAACGCAAAGTCGTCGAAGGCATTTTAGCGGCAGAAAATATCGGTTTAGAAGCAGGCAGCAAACCCGAATTGCTCGCCATTATGGCGTTGTCGAAATCAAAAAACAGCGTAATCGTCTGTAATGGTTACAAAGACCGCGCTTATATTCGATTGGCGTTAATTGGTTTAAAAATGGGCTTGAATGTTTATTTAGTGATTGAAAAACCACTCGAACTTGAATTGATTATTGATGAAGCTAAAAAACTCAACGTCATTCCACAAGTCGGTGTTCGGGTACGTTTATCAAGTATCAGCGCAGGAAAATGGCAAAACAGCGGCGGTGAAAAATCAAAATTCGGTCTGCACGCGCATGAATTATTGCAACTAATTGAAAGGCTTAAACAAGCGAATTTGCTAGACGCATTAAAATTGATGCACTTTCACATGGGTT
>CAZLGN010000006.1:0-27078 GCA_964558865.1 uncultured Methylomagnum sp. | reverse complement strand
AATCTAAATCAAGATGCTCATTGCATTGGAATGTTGCAGCAACTTTAGGCAATTCTTTAAATAAACCAAAATAATGTAACTGATTGATTATTAAGGTGATTTAAATTGAAAAAATCAACATTCCACCCCGCTCAATGTGGGTTTAAACTATCGAAACCAAATCACCGCACAAACCATCATCGCCCCTATCAAAATTGCCCATAGCTGACTACGTTGTTGTTTCGCCATTTGTTCACGCAACAACATAAATTCCCGTTGTTGTATTTCAGCATGCCGTTCTGCATGCGCTGCATTATCGAGAGCTTTGTAAAATAAGGATGGAATTTCGGGAAATTGGTCTGCAAAATCAGGCAGCTGTTTAATCAATTTTTTGATTTTCGCTTTCGGGCTTAATCGCTCTTGAAACCATGACTCTAAAAACGGTTTTGCCGTTTGCCACAAATCTAAATCAGGATAAAGTTGTCGTCCCAAGCCTTCGATATTGAGCAGGGTTTTTTGTAACAAAACCAATTGCGGTTGAACGTGCATATCAAAGCGTCGTGCCGTTTGAAACAAGCGTAACAACAACTGACCAAACGAAATATCTTTCAACGGTTTTTCAAAAATGGGTTCGCAAACACTGCGAATCGCCGCCTCAAATTCTTCAATTCGTACTGAACCTGAGACCCAACCTGATTCAACGTGCATTTCCGCCACACGACGATAATCGCGATTGAAAAACGCCAAAAAATTCTCAGCTAAATAACGCTGATCCGACGTGGATAATGTGCCAACAATGCCAAAATCGACTGCGATATATTTATCAGGTAATTTCACAAAAATGTTACCTGGGTGCATATCGGCGTGAAAAAAGTTATCTCGAAAAACTTGCGTGAAAAAGATTTCCACACCGCGTTCTGCGAGACTTTTAAAATCTGCGCCTGCTGCCCTTAATTGTTCAATTTCACCGACGGGAATTCCGTGAATTCGCTCCATCACCAACACATTTTTGCGTGTCAATTCCCAATGAATTTCAGGAACGTATAAAATTTCAGAGCCTTCAAAATTACGACGCAACTTCGCTGCATTCGCCCCTTCACGCATTAAATCGAGTTCGTCCAACGTTGTTTTTTCAAATTCTGCAACAATTTCTGTACCGCGCAGACGCTTTCCATCTGCCCAAAAACGTTCCGCTAATTTTGCCAATTCGTAAAGCAAACCAATGTCCGATGCAATCCGTGGTGCGATATTTGGGCGCAATACTTTTACGACAACTTCTTCGCCTGTGTGCAATTTTGCTGTGTGAACTTGCGCCACCGATGCAGACGCTAATGGTTCAGCGTCGAATTCAGCGAATGCTTCGCTAATCGGCATTCCCAACGCTTTTTCGATAATTTTAATCGCCAAATTACTGTCAAACGGCGGCACACGATCTTGTAATTTCACCAATTCGTCTGCGATGTCATCAGGTAACAAATCTTTTCGAGTCGAAAGAGCTTGCCCAAATTTAACGTAAATCGCCCCCAAATCTTCCAACGTTTTACGGATTCGCACGCCTCGCGAATCTGCCTCATTTTTAAAGCGAGCGTAGGGCGAAAGATAAGCCAAATATCGAATTGGACGCATGAATGGTGTTTGCAAAACGAGTTCATCTAAACCGTGTCGAATGAAAACCCAATGAATATGAACTAAGCGAGAAAGTGTTTTTATGCGCATTTTAGGAAAAGGTATGGTTGAATAAACTGCGGCATTGTACCGTGAAATGAAACAAGGTCAGCTAAATTGCAAAATCACTGTCCGCTGTGAACTAATCATCTCCACCCAAGTCCTATTTAGTGCTGGGTGGAGAATTCTGCATGGTAATTAAAATAACACTCGAACTTACTGCTTAATAACCTCTTTCCAATTCAACTGACCTTTTGAACCGACTGTACCACTTGAGAAACAGTGATTTGAACCTGTAATCGTCGCATTGGTAAGCGTTCCATTTTCAACCGTGCCAAATGTTTTCACACCTGTTCCAGCCATCGTGCCACTCGTAATGGTACCTACTGTGCATGGTGTGTGCATACTATCGAGACTACGATCGCAGCCAACCACTGAAACGCCATTAACTGTTGTAATCGTTGCACCTGAAATAGTTGCATTCAACGTTCCTCCTTGTGTTCTACGCCCTTTAGTCAGTACAGTCGTGCCATGAGTAATCGCTTCAGCAAAAAGCCCATTCGTAATACTTCCTCTCACTGGATTTCCCTCTGCATCTGTACCAGCGGTAATCATGCCACTTGTAATAGTAGCGTAAAGTTTGGTAACACCGTCTTTTTTGAAAGACTCTGGATTCGTTACTCCGCCTTTCAACGCAATACCGCGATTATTGGTATCAACAATGTTTCCCGCTCCATCAATATAATCATTGGCAATATCAACGATAGCACCTGTTAATGTTGCCCCCGTGATGGTTTTATTGGTGCAATATCCTTGCTGACAAGAATTATCGGTATCGTCATAACTTCCCGCTGTAAGTGTTCCGTATATAACTTTCATTCCAACCAACGCATTCGATTCAAATGTGCCGCCTGTTGTTTCTGCGTTAGCAATTCGCGCCCGTTTAATTGTGACACCGCTCGTAGACGCGCCATAACTTCTTTTACCACCGTCATCGCAATAACCTAATTCTGCGGGCGGTACAATAGCCTCAGGCACTTTATTTTCGGGTTTGCTGGGAAGTGTTTCCTCTTTAGTTGGATCAGGTAATGGAGAGGTACAATTTCCTGCGGCATTTTTAGTAGGGCATACGGGTACATTACATTCGCCCGTATAATTTGGAACAGCAATACTCGATTCAGTTGTTGGACATTGAGTTGTTGTACCACTGATGCAGCATACATTACCTGTAATCACTAATTCACCCGACGTGTCATCGTAGAGCGAATTACGTTTTGCATCGACATCAAAAGTCCCCGCAAATTTTTCTGTTAAGGTGAAAGTCCAATTTGTCCCCGTTACAAACAAGGAACCGCTGATATTGCTGTGTTGGGCATTGTGTATTGTGACGGTAAAGGAATCGTTATCCGATAATGGAATATCCCCCACTGTCCCCGCAACAACAATGCTGGAATCTTGAACATTATGGCTTGCCGAAGCCGTAACAGTTGGTTTGGTGCTAGGCACTGAACAATCCCCCGTATTAGCATCAATTCTTTTTGGTAAATTACAAGGCGTAATGGTTAATTCATTACTGCTCGTATCTTTATCAACGCCATTTCGTGTGGCGACAACATCATAAGTGTTAGCTGTTAGCTTGTTAGCCAATGGAATTTCTAAACTCCAGATCAAACCACTAATAGTCAATTGTGAATTTTGATAAACCACGCCATTCACTTCAACCGTGAAATTTTCATCACCCCCTAAAACACTTTCTCCCACTTTACCCGTCACAACAGGGGTTGAATCGTCTGTTGAAAGCGTGTCAACTGCTGGAAAAAATGCCTCTGAAACACAATTGGTTCGGGTTGAGCTGGGAATCTGTGGTGCAACACATACTAAATTAACAATTAACTCACCGACTGTTTTATCTTTTGAAACGTTATTGCGTAAGGCTTCAACATCATAAGTGCCGACAGGAATCGCATCGGTTGCGGGAACGGTTAATGTCCAATTCATGCCCGCGCTAATTGCTAACGCCGCGTTACCTTTTGGGTAAGATTTTTGATTTACCGTTACCACAAAAGTTTCAGTTGAGCCTAATACTACTTCACCAACGGTGCCTGTAATTGTAGGTGTAACCGTTAATGAGGTTGAAAGAGCAGGTTGAGAAACCACTGTTGGCGTTGGGTCGATACATTGGGAGCCGTCAGCACTGACTACTTTTGGCAAGGCGCAAGGTGAAATGGTTAATTCAAGCGTTGACGTATCAGGAATTGCGCTGGTGCCTGTCCCGCGAGTTGCCACAACTTCATAAGCTGTAACGCGACCTGTAATTTCACTACCCGTTGGAATGGTTAATGTCCATGCCAAAGTTGAAACCACTAATCTTCCATCTCCCGCTGTATAAGTCACACCATTAACCAAAACCGTGAAAACTTCACCCGTACTCAAAGCAACATCGCCCACCGTGCCTTTGATAATCGGTGTGGTATCAAATGTGGTTTGTGATTCAACCGTTGGAGGGCTGAGTGCTTCAATAATCAATTCTCCTGATGAACCATCAACCAACGTGCCGTCACGAGTAGCAACCACTTCATAAGTTGTCGCTGGGAAAACTTCTGTTGTTGGAATGGTCAACGTCCAATTCATACCGCTTACAGCTAATGCCGCATCAGTGTGATGAGTATAAGTTTTAGAATTAACCATCACCGTAAAAGTTGAGGCTGAATCTAAGCCCACATCGCCGACGGTACCTTTAATCACAATCGGTAATCTTTCACGCACCGTTTGAGATTCGACGGTTGGTGCTTTAATTACGATATGCAATTCGGTAGATGACAAATCTTCTAAAGTTAAATTACGCACCGCTTTCACTTCGTAATCACCAACTTGAAGGGCATTGGCGGCAGGAATAGTTAAAGTCCAAAGCGAATTTAACGCGACTAAATTACCGTCGCCTTTGTTGTAAATAATGCCATTTACCGTAACAGAAAAGGCTTCATTTGTGCCTAAATCGGTGTTTCCGAAACCGCCTGTAATCACTGGCGTGGTGTCATTTGTGACTTGATTGATATTTGCCACGGTGGGGCGGGTGCCAATAATTTCTAATTCTTGAGACGTTCCATCCGCGACGGCGGCTGCACCTGTGCCACGCACCGCATCAACGTCATACTTTCCTATGTTTAACGCCGTTGGAATGGTTAAAGTCCAGTTTGTTGTTGCAATCACAAGTGCGGCATTGCCATTGTTGTAGGTCACATTATTCACCTTGACGGAAAATGCTTCACCCGCGCTTAAACCGACAGTGCCAACAGTTCCCGTAATAACAGGCGTGGTATCGGTTGTGGGAGCCATTGCTGTAACCGTTGGTATCGGTGCCGCCGACACCACTAATTCACCCGAAGAAATATCAACTAAGCTACCGTGTGCGGCATCACCTGTGGCAACGACGTTATAGGTTCCAATCGGTAAAACGGGTGGCGTATAAGTCCATGTGCTGCCTGTTGGGGTAATCGTTGTACTTGTAGCGACAACGGTATCACTGGCATTTTTTACCGTAATAATTAACGACGTGCTTGAACCCGTCGTCCCCGTAAGCGGCACGGCAACTTTATCCGTCGTCGTTTTGTTAGCAACGGTTGGTTTCACACTCGGTGAAACCGTTAATTCATTTGAGGTTTCATCAACTAAACCCGAATCACCCGTTGCAATCACATCGTAAATTCCCGCAGCAAGGTTCGTTGTTCCCGTCACTGTCCAACCATTTGTAGGGGTTTTGGTTGCCGTGCCGATAGTCGAAATAACGTTAGTTGCCGAGTTTTTTACCGTAATTGTCAACGTCGTACTGGTTCCAAATACACCGCCAGTAATCACTGGCACCGCATAATCGGTTGCCGTTTGACCGAGCGTAACAGTTGGTTTCACATCTTGAATCACACACGCATCACCCGTTGCATTGAGAACGTAAGGCAATGTACAAACCATAGGCGGACATGGCACAGCATCGGTAGGACACGCACCAGATTTACTAAAATAATCACCGTGATTATTTAAATGTGTATCCAGTGCATTGGTGCTAATCGTAATCACATTAAATGGATTTGTTGCACTGCTTGTATTGTGACAAATGGTGACTTTTTTACCATTTTCAGAAAGCGCGTAACTGGGAATCGTTGCACTCACGGCTTCTAAAGTGGGGCAAGCAATTGGCGTAACAGTTAATTCACCAGTGTTTGTATCGTTAGTGGTATTACGAGTTGCTGTCACCTCATAACCAGGATTTTGTTTCGCAGGCATCATTGGTGCAGTTCCAGTTAGGGTCAATGTCCAATTTGTGCGTGTTGCATCCAACGTTAATTGAGCATCAGTACCCAAAACATAGGTTTTACTCGGATTATTTGAAACAGTGACTTTGAAAGTTTCGCCCGTTGCGGATAATGCCTGACTTCCGACTGTACCCGTAATCGCAATAGAAGTCGCCGCCACAGTGACCGATTGCGGTGTTACGGTTGGTGTGGGTGTGGCGATACAAGCTGTTCCAGCCGTATTTAAAATTGGAGTAGAAGCGGGGCAACTACAATTTGGATAAGTTCCTGCTGATTCGGGTGCTGAGCAAGTCCCTGGTACTACTGGGGTACCTGTTATCGGTTTTACTATGTTTGCGGCGGTAGTGTAATTGTCAGCTTCAAAATTAGAACCTCTCAACTTTATCGACTTAATTTTCGACTTATCATCAGTAGCAAAGAAATTCAAAAACGCATAAGGTTCTCCTGTATTTCGACCCAAGGGTAAATTTGGATTGCCAAAATAAGCAGACTTTGGCTTTGAGTTAGCCTTCCCCAATAGTCCAGAATCGAAAAGAGTTTTGGTAGTGTATGTGCGAACTACATTGTCAACCGTGGTAATTTCGAGTATGTTGCCTGCATCCCCCGCACTCCACCAGAAGCCAAAATAACCAACTGGTTGAGCGAAAGATAAAGATAAAGGGTTGCTATCAGAACAGAAGGCGTACTTTGTACCGTTAGCTCCTCCATACTGATCGGCAGAATTAACTTTGTATGAGCCAGAAAACGAACCAATTACAGATCCTGCTTTTCCGTTATCAAACGTTTCTACATTGTACACGCCAGGAGGCACAGTGGTGTTTTGCACGGTAGCAGCTTCAAAAGTAAAAATCAATGCCGCACTAGCATGATTCGGCAATAAAAAGGTCATCAATAAACTGATGACGAGAAATAAGAAATTCTTTTTGATATTCACTTGATGCCCCTTACTAACTGATGTTACGCAGTCGTCATAATAATCGATATATCGTAGGGGTTCACGGCGTGAACCCGCCTAAACGCAACGTGCCATTGATACGATTTTGTTATGCGGGCGTACGCAGTACGCCCCTACAAAATTTTTGTGTAACATCAGTTATTAATTTTGCTGACTAGGCTTGAATAATTAACTTGTTACAAATCACTGTCCGCTGTGAACTAATCATCTCCACCCAAGTCCTATTTAGTGCTGGGTGGAGAATTCTGCATGGTAATTAAAATAACACTCGAACTTACTGCTTAATAACCTCTTTCCAATTCAACTGACCTTTTGAACCGACTGTACCACTTGAGAAACAGTGATTTGAACCTGTAATCGTCGCATTGGTAAGCGTTCCATTTTCAACCGTTCCAAACGTTTTTGCACCAGCTTCCATCGTTCCACTCGTGATGATACCTACCGTGCATGGTGTGTGCATACTATCAAGACTACGATCGCAGCCAACGACGGAAATAACGGAATCCCCATCAACTGTTGTAATCGTTGCACCCGAAATGGTTGCATTCGTTAATGTTCCTTGGGTTCTGCGCCCTTTAGTCAGTACGGTCGTGCCATGGGTAATCGCGCTAGCAAAAAGTCCATTCGTGATACTTCCTCTCACTGGATTCCCTTCTGTATCTGTACCAGCGGTAATCATGCCACTTGTAATAGTTGCGTAAAGTTTGGTAACGCCGTCTTTTTTGAAAGACTCTGGATTCGTTACTCCGCCTTTCAACGCAATACCGCGATTATTGGTATCAACAATGTTTCCCGCTCCATCAATATAATCATTGGCAATATCAACGATAGCACCTGTTAATGTTGCCCCCGTGATGGTTTTATTGGTGCAATATCCTTGCTGACAAGAATTATCGGTATCGTCATAACTTCCCGCTGTAAGTGTTCCGTATATAACTTTCATTCCAACCAACGCATTCGATTCAAATGTGCCGCCTGTTGTTTCTGCGTTAGCAATTCGCGCCCGTTTAATTGTGACACCGCTCGTAGACGCGCCATAACTTCTTTTACCACCGTCATCGCAATAACCTAATTCTGCGGGCGGTACAATAGCCTCTGGTACTTTGTTTTCAAGTTTGCTGGGAAGTGTTTCCTCTTTATCTGGGTCAGGTAATGGAGAGGTACATTTTCCTGCGGCATTTGTAGCGGGGCAAACAGGCACATCACATTCCCCCGAATAATCAGGAACAGAAATAGTTGTTGGACATTGGGTTGTCGTACCACTGATGCAGCATACATTGCCTGTAATAACTAACTCGCTGTCTGTAATATCCGCTTCAGAACCTCGCACAGCATTAACATCAAACGTTCCTGCTTTCGGTGTCGTAATTTGAAACGTCCAATTCGTACCCGTTACAATCAATGCCCCCGTCAACGTATTCGATGAATTCCCGTGTTCGGTAACGGTAACAGTGAAAGCATTGTTAGTAAGTTCTTGAGTGGTTAATGGAACATCGCCCACCGTTCCTGCAACAACGATTCTGGAATCTTGAATGTTATGACTTGCCGAAGCCGTAACTGTTGGCACAAGACTAACTTGTGAACAATCCCCCGTATTAGCATCAATTCTTTTTGGTGAGTCACAAGGTTTAATGGTTAATTCATTACTGCTCGTATCTTTATCAACGCCATTTCGTGTGGCGACAACATCATAAGTGTTAGCTGTTAGCTTGTTAGCCAATGGAATTTCTAAACTCCAGATCAAACCACTAATAGTCAATTGTGAATTTTGATAAACCACGCCATTCACTTCAACCGTGAAATTTTCATCACCCCCTAAAACACTTTCTCCCACTTTACCCGTCACAACAGGGGTTGAATCGTCTGTTGAAAGCGTGTCAACTGCTGGAAAAAATGCCTCTGAAACACAATTGGTTCGGGTTGAGCTGGGAATCTGTGGTGCAACACATACTAAATTAACAATTAACTCACCGACTGTTTTATCTTTTGAAACGTTATTGCGTAAGGCTTCAACATCATAAGTGCCAACAGGAATCGCATCGGTTGCTGGAATGGTTAACGTCCAATTCATGCCGCTAATTACTAACGCCGCATTACCTTTTGGGTAAGACTTTGTATTTACTTTTACTACAAAGGTTTCTGTTGAGCCTAATACCACTTCTCCAACGGTGCCTGTAATTGTAGGCGTAACCGTCAATGAGGTTGAAAGAGCAGGTTGAGAAACCACTGTTGGTGTGGGATCGATACACTCTGTACCCGCCGCATTCACTACTTTTGGCAACGCACAAGGTGTAATCGTTAAATCTCCCGTTCCCGTTTTGGTATCCGCTAAAAGCGTGCGCGAAGCCACAACAGGATAAGGCGTTGCACTGCCTGAAATTGGGCTATTCTCTGGAATGGTTAATGTCCATGCCAAAGTTGAAACCACCAATTTTCCATCACCCGCTGTATAAGTCACACCATTAACCAAAACCGTGAACACTTCGCCCGTACTCAAAGCAACATCGCCCACCGTGCCTTTGATAATCGGTGTGGTATCAAATGTGGTTTGTGATTCAACCGTTGGAGGGCTGAGTGCTTCAATAATCAATTCTCCTGATGAACCATCAACCAACGTGCCGTCACGAGTGGCAACCACTTCATACGTTGCGGCTGGGAAAACTTCCGTTGTTGGAATAGTCAACGTCCACACCGTACCGCTTACAGCTAATGCCGCATCAGTGTGGTAAGTATAAGTTTTAGAATTAACCGTCACCGTAAAAGTTGAAGTCGCATCTAAACCGACATCTCCAACGGTACCTTTAATCACAATCGGCAATCTTTCACGCACCGTTTGAGATTCGACAGTGGGCGGGTTGATGGCAATATGCAATTCATTCGATGACAAATCTTCTAAGGTTAAATTACGAATAGCTTTGACTTCGTAATCACCGACTTTAAGGGCGTTCGCGGGTGGAATGGTTAATGTCCAAAGCGAATTTAATGCAACTAAATTCCCGTCGCCTTTGTTGTAAATAATGCCATTTACCGTGACAGAAAAGGCTTCATTTGCACCTAAATCTGTACCACCGAAACCACCCGTAATAATGGGCGTAGTGTCATTTGTAACTTGGTTGATATTTGCGACGGTTGGTCTGGTACCAATAATTTCTAATTCTTGAGATGTTCCATCAGGGACTGCCGCTGCACCTGTGCCACGCACCGCATCAACGTCATATTTACCCACGTTTAACGCCGTTGGAATGGTTAAAGTCCAGTTTGTTGTTGTAATAACAAGCGCGGCATCGCCCTTGTTGTAGGTCACATTATTTACCTTGACGGAAAATGCTTCCCCCGCGCTTAAACCGACAGTACCAACAGTTCCCGTAATAACAGGAGTGGTATCGGTTGTGGGGAGCATTGACGTGACGGTTGGCATTGGTGCCGTCGAAACCACTAATTCACCCGAAGAAGTATCAACTAAGCTACCGTGTGCGGCATCGCCTGTGGCAATGACGTTATACGTTCCAATTGTTAAAACAGGTGGCGTGTAAGTCCATGTGCTGCCCGTTGGTGTAATCGTCGGACTGGTAGCGACAACGGCGTTGCTGGCATTTTTTACCGTAATAATTAACGACGTACTTGAACCCGCAGTACCCGTAAGCGGCACCGCGACTTTATCCGTCGTGGTTTTGTTATCAACCGTTGGAATCACACTTGCCGAAACCACTAATTCACCGCTAGTAATATCAACCAAGCCCGTGTTGCCTGTTGCCACAACGTTATACGTTCCAGCAGGTAAAACAGGCGGCGTATAAGTCCACGCATTAGCCGTTGGCGTAATAGTCGGACTGGTAGCAACGATGGTGTTACTGGCATTTTTTACCGTAATCACTAACGTGGTGCTAGTGCCAGCTGTACCAGTAAGCGGCACCGCGACTTTATCCGTCGTGGTTTTGTTATCAACCGTTGGAATCACACTTGCCGAAACCACTAATTCACCGCTAGTAATATCAACCAAGCCCGTGTTGCCTGTTGCCACAACGTTATACGTTCCAGCAGGTAAAACAGGCGGCGTATAAGTCCACGCATTAGCCGTTGGCGTAATCGATGGGCTAGTTGCTACCACGACATTCGAGGCATTTTTTACCGTGATAATTAACGTGGTACTTGTACCAGCGGTACCTGTAAGCGGCACCGCGACTTTGTCAGTGGTGGTTTTATTAGCTACCGTTGGAATCACACTTGCCGAAACAATCAACTCATTTAATGTCGCATCAACTAAGCCCGAATCCCCCGTAGCAATAACATCATACGTTCCCGCTGCAAGATTCGACGTTCCCGTCACTGTCCAACCATTTGAAGCGGTTTTTGTTGCCGTGCCAATAGTCGTAATGACATTAGTTGTTGAATTTTTTACCGTAATGGTTAGCGTCGTACTTGTTCCAAATACTCCGCCCGTAATCACTGGCACCGCGTAATCTGTCGCCGTTTGACCAAGGTCTACCGTTGGAATAACAAATGCTGGAGTGATACAAGTATTGGTATCGGGATCTCGAACGTCGGGTAATGTACAAACAATTGGAGCAACACACGCCGTCCCCGCTGCATTGATTACATTTGGTAATGTACACGTTAAAAGAATGGTTAATTCATCATCAGATTGATCAACTAAACCATTGCTACCCGTTGCAATCACATCATAAGTGTCAATAGCCAGTGGAGAGGTTGGTATAAATTGCCATGTTGTCGCTGTCGGATAAGTCAAAGAACCACTAAGAGTTGTGATTACATTGCCTGAATTTTTGACAGCAATTGATGAAATCGTTGGACTCGAACCTTTACCGCCTGTAATAGGTGGTTTTGTATTGGTTGTCGTTTGTGAATTAACGGTTGGAGGGGTGTTAGTAACTGGTGAAGTAAGATTGTGTTTAACAAACGCAGTACCATAAAGTCTAACACCACTATTCCATGTTGACCCCATAGAAATTTCTAAGGTACTGATTGAATCAAACTTCGTTTGTACTCGTCCAATATCATTAAGAACTAAGCCTGAATACATTACCCCGCTGCCGATAAATTTACGCTTGACCCCATCACTTCCAACTTGAGCAGTTAAATTTGTATTACTAGCCATTTCATAAGAAACAAAACCACCATATTCTACAAATTCACTTTTACCTGCAGATCCAGATCCCCCTGGACCATCAATATCAATAGTATTTCCATAGACGTTAAGTAATGTCACAGGGTTGCCACTTATATCTTGAAATGAAATTAAAAAATCGACTCTTCCCTGTGCTGCGGTTGTCGTAATTTCAGGAGCAAAAAATTTTGAATCATCAACACTTGCACCAGAAGAAACAGTATAAGGACTTCCGCCATTAGGATCATTCCTATCAAAAGTTGTGACACTTGAGTCTGTAGCTCCAGTAATTTTAACCAATGCGTCAACATGAACACCGTCGCTACTAATAAATACATCGTCGTATTTATAAACGGCATTAAGGGTATTCGCTGTTCCTGAAATCAATGCGGGAGCAGAAAAATCAAGCAACGTGCCGTTATTATCAAGAATTGTCGGTGCATCAACATTACCAGTTGTTGGTGTGACACAAGAATTCGAGGTTTTGTTATAAATTTTGCCAGTAGGGCATTGAAGCGTTGGTGAAGTATTTGAATCTTTACATTTACCATTAACTAAGAATTCATCTCTGTCGTGTAGTTTCTGACTTTTCAATCTTCCTTTTGAAATGTTCATTGTTACAAATGAACCATCCTCTTTTTTATAGCAAACATTAACCCGACTTCCAGCATGGGTTTTTGCACCGTCTGGAATGTCTCCAGTGAGTGATGCCATTGCATAATTCGGCAATAAAAAGGTCAACAAGAGACCGAAAAATAAAAGTAGGAGTTTCTTTTGTGTGTTCATTTTGTTCACCTTTTTAGCAACTAAAAGCGGGGGCGGTTGTTTTTGATAACTAACGGTTTATGATTTGTACAGCTTGATTTCGGGAATAAATTTAAAATCTTTTGTGTTCAATGTGAATAATTCTAAATTGTTCACAATAGCTGTTGCGCCAATCAACAAATCAGGAATTGAAGGTTTATGGCTTAGTGCATACCTGTTCATAAGATCTATAAACACATTTGAAATAGCAGCATTCAATGAATAATGTCTGCACATTGCTAAGTGTTTTTGTAATTTTCTTAACTCTTGGCTATTTAATGCGCCATATAGCAATTCAGCTTCAGTAATCGCACTTAATGCAATGTTTTCCTTGCCAATGTCATGTAATGATTGAACGATAATTCCATTGCGTTTGTAAAATTCAATGAAGATATTGGTATCACATAAAATCATGATTCACGCTTCCACGCAGACGCTCTTAATTCTTCTTGGGTGATATTTCTATCCTCCCACATTCCAGCAAAACTAAAAAAATCGTCTTCTTCTAATTTAGGCGTTTCACTGACTTTCGCGGTGCGCTTAATCCATTGATTCAAAAATTTTTCTGGGTGAATGTTTGAATGTTTCGCCATATTATTCAAGATTGAAGCAACATCATCATCTAACGTTACGGTAAGCATGATTTTCTTCCTAATAGATAGATTTAAAAGACAGTTCGGATGGTTTTGCATTTTACGCTTACCGTTTTGGGATTCAATCAAAAAACTTGACCATTACAAACATCCAATTTACTTGTAAATAATGTTTTGAAGAACACTCGCATTGTGTTTAACCAAATCTCTCAGAAAGCGCGTGAATTCGATTTGATGTAATTGCTCTAAGACAATAGCGCGAGTGCGTAAATCTTTTAATCGATAAGTGGGCGTTTTTTCGTTGAACGCTAACCCGATGATATTGCCGCGCCCCGTGACAGGAACAAATAATAATTTCCAATTAAATAATTTACCGAGCCATAACGCGATTTGTTGGAATTGCGGACGACGTACACCTCCCCAACAATTGATAACGAGAATGCCGTCTTTTTTGAGTAATTGTTGGCAATGTTCAAAAAATGACCAATTACAAATCGCTTCTGCCATCCCCGTTGCATCAAACGCATCAACCATAATCAAACTGTATAACTCGCGTTCGCTATCGAGACGCTTGCGGACATATTCTGCGCCATCATCAACCACAACTTTTAAACGAAAATCATCAAACGGCAAACCAAAATGACTGCGAGCAATTTTCACCACGCTTTTGCGATATTCCACGACTTTGACTTGGCAATCGGGAAATTGATGCAACAAATGTTTTGCCAACGAACCACCGCCTAAACCAATTAGCAGCGCGTCATCATCTAACGTTTCTTTGAATAACATCCAACTCGTCATTGTTCGCGCATATTCCAAATACAACTGATTTGGCTCACTTAACAACATCGCACTTTGACGCGGCAACGAACCAAAATGCAACGAACGCACGCCGTCCGTTTCGACAACTTCTAACGCACCGTCATCGTCGTAATCTTGGTGAATCAATAAACCATCGTATTTGTACATGGTGTGATTATTAAATAGGCGTTTGAATTTACTGTCTTGCGTGTGTGGCATTACGGATTCACTTATTCAGGGGCTTTCGGCAAGCAAAGCGTTACGATTGTCGTATTGGATTCCTTGGAACAGTCTAAATTTAGGCTGCCATTTTGAATTTCCGCGAATAATTTCGCCGAATAATTCCTGTTCAATTGGTTGTTGATATATTTATCAAAGAAATGCTCACTATCCGTTGCTGAAATGATTCCTTGGTTTGTTAGCGTAAATTTCACGGGTTCATTGTCATCCATCGAAACCGTCACAAAACTATTCTCTGGCGCGTATTCACAGGCGCAATTGATCAAATTATCAAAAAGCGAATAACAAAGTAGTGCATCACCTAAAATTTGTGGCGTTTTTTTGTCCACCGTTTTGAAATTGGTTTCAATTTGAATAGTGATGTGTTTTTTTTGAAAAGTTTGATGCGAAATATCAACCAGCCGCCGCAAAATTTCGTCTATGTCTATCGTGATGGGTTTATATTTAAATTTACTGTTTTCAATTTTATAAAGTTCGGATGAAAAATTGATGGTATGCACCGATTCCAATGCCATTTCTTCAATTCTTTTAAGTTGTTTGAGTTGCCGATTATTTATTTCCGCATCGTCACGCATCATTTGAACGATATTGAGCAAATTCGACAACGGCGTTTTTGCATCATGTTGAATGATACTTTCAATTTCAGTTTGCAATCGCGCCACATCAAGCATGGAATCGTAATCCGACTGCAATTGCTTGTGTAATTCAACATAACGCATGAAGTTATCAACGCGAATTTTAAGTGCGTCGGGATCCACGGGTTTGGAAACAAAATCCATCGCTCCCAATTTCATTCCTTTTAATCGCACATCTTCGCCTTCCATCGCCGAAACAAAAATAATGGGAATGTTTTCAGAATTAGGATGTTGACGCATTCGCGTCGCGACTTCAAAACCATCCATTTCAGGCATCATAATATCCAGCAACACTAAATCAGGTGCTTTATCAGCCGTACAAATTTCTAAGGCTTGCGCTCCACTTTGTGCGACTTGTACGCGGTACGTTTCTCTAAAAATACCCGCCAATAATTTCAAATTATCGGGTATATCATCCACAACCAAAATCGTTGATTTTTCAATAGGCAATCCCGTTTTAGATGTTGTCGAAGCAACAACAGGAATACTTTTGACGGGACAATTGATTGCGTTTTCAATGTGTTCGGTTAAAAGTTTTAAGCTATAAGGCTTTACCAAAATGTTACTTACGCCGCTACGAATAGCATCCAAAACATAATTTTTACTGACACTGGAAGTAATTAACAAAAAGGGTAATTTTGCAAATTGTTTGATGTTCCGCACCGTATTGAGCAATTCCAAGCCCGACATAAGAGGCATTTCTTGGTCGCAAAGAATTACGTCGATAGGATTTTTTTTCAATATCTCTAAGGCTTCCGCGCCAGTACGCGCTTCTACAAAATCATGCCAGCCCATTGTACATAGCTGTGCAATCACGGCTTTTCGCATTGAATCGGTATCATCAACGACAAGAAAACGGGTTGATTCTTTGATTTTCATGAAATGACCTTCAGGTTAATGGAGTATTTGATGTGACGCAAAAAATTTCGTAGTGGCGTACTGCGTACGCCCGCATAACAAAATCGTATCAATGGCACGTTGCGTTTAGACGGGTTCACGCAGTGAACCCCTACGACATATCGATTATTATGACAACTGTGTAACATCAGTGAGTATTTAGACTTTTTCGGCAATTGCCATTTCAAGGTAATCGATTTTTTTAGCAATATCTTCATCAGAATCGACAAAGCGTGCCGCAATGGCTTTAAATTCATCCTGCAATTCGATAAACGCATCCACTATATCGGGGTCAAAATGTGTGTTTTTACCTTCGAGAATAATTTGCACCGCTTTTTCGTGCGGCATTCCTGTTTTATAAACGCGGCGCGAAATCAGAGCATCATAAACATCCGCCACCGCCATTAAACGAGCTGAAATGGGAATATCATTGCCCGCTAATCCCATCGGATAACCCGAACCATCCCATTTTTCTTGGTGATAATAAGCAATTTCTTTGGCAAATTTTAAAAATGGCACTTCAATTCCTAATTCTTTTTCTGCCTGCAAAATCGCATTGCGCCCCAGCGTCGTATGCGTTTTCATAATTTCAAATTCTTCGTCAGTAAATTTACCAGGTTTAAGCAAAATTTTATCGGGAATGCCGACTTTTCCAATGTCATGCAACGGCGCGGATTTAAACAGCATTTCGATGTTTTTGTCATTGAGAAAATGCGAAAAACGCGGATTATCACGCACTTTTTCAGCCAGCACTTTAACGTATTGTTGTGTGCGGCGAATATGATTACCCGTATCGCTATCGCGGGTTTCAGCCAGAGATGCCATCGCGTGAATCGTGACATCTTGAATCGCATTCACTTCCGCAGTGCGTTTTTGTACTTCGCTTTCTAAAAAGCTATTTTGATCGCTCAAAAAATCCTGCATTTTTTTCATGATGCTATTTTCGTCACGCATCATGTCTTGCATTTTTTTCACCGCAAGATGCGCTTTCACTCGTGATAACACAATCGGCGGACTAATCGGTTTAGTAATGTAATCGACGGCACCGAGTTCAAAGCCTCTCGTTTCATCCGAAACTTCTGTTTTTGCGGTAAGAAAAATAACGGGAATATGTTCGGTTTTGGGATTTGCTTTCAAATGAAAACAAACCGTATAACCATCCATTTCAGGCATCATAATATCGAGCAGAATTAAATCGGGTGGAGAATCCGATTGGGCAATTTCGAGTGCGAATTCACCACAATTAGCGATTTTTACTTTGTAATCTTCTTTGAGCAAACCACTCATGAGTTTTAAGTTATCGGGCGTATCATCGACGACGAGGATGCTGGATTTTTGTACTTCGATCATAATTTTTTACTCCGTTAGAATTTATAAATTCGTAGGGACGGGTTTGGAATCTGCCCCCACGTTCAATTATCAAAAAGGCGGCATTGAGTTGAGCAATTCAAGAGCTTTTTTGAAATCAAACTGCTGCATCGCACCATTAACTTTTGAGAATATATCCGTGCCTAAAACAGTACGCATTAAGTCAAGATTATCTTCAAAAACCTCATCGGATTCGCTGTCATTTTCGGCTAATAATTCCCGCAATTTGGTTAAAACTTCGGTTGCTTTTGAGGTATCAACAGCAGATAAAGCTATGGCGGCGGGATCAGGTGGCAATTGCGCGTCGAGTGCAGTAATCATTGCATTCTGTGCGATTTCAAAGGGGGCAATTTTCGCAACGATACTTTCGCTGGCGACATTTTCATGAATCATTTTTTCGATTTCAGCTGCCATTGCTTGCAAGTTCGATGCGCCGATATTACCACTTACGCCTTTTGCCGAATGCGCCACTCGTTCTGCGGTGGCGTAATCATTTGCCGCTAATGCCTCGCGTAATTCATTCGAGGTATTGGCTTGATTTGTGACATATTTTCGCAACATATTTAAATAAAGCGGCTTTTTACCAATCACCCGTTTCAAACCTAATCCAACATCTAAACCGTCAATCACTGGTAAATCGACATTTTGTTGAATCGCCGCTGTTTGTTCTGGCAAATTTGCAGACAAAGTCACATTTTGTTTCGGCTTTATCCATTTCAACAATGCGCGGAATAATTCATCGGGATCAATCGGTTTGGCAACGTGGTCATTCATGCCCGCCTCCGCGCATTTTTCGCGGTCTTGCTGCATTGCATTCGCAGTCATCGCAACAATTGGCAAATCTTTGTTTTTGGCATCTTTGCGGATTTCAATCGTTGCCGTCACGCCATCCATTACGGGCATTTGCATATCCATTAACACAATGTCGTAATGGTGTTTTGCGACCATCTCAACGCCTTCTTTACCATCGTTGGCAATGTGAACATCGAAACCGCCGTCTTCTAACAACCCCATCGCAACTTCTTGATTCAGTTCGTTGTCTTCTACAATCAGAATCGACGCGCCTTTGATAATGGCGAGTTCTTCCATGATATTGGAAACAGGATGCGTCACGCGCACCTCGTTTTCATCTTTATGACCTAAAACACGCATCGTCGTATCGAATAAAATCGAGGCATTGAGCGGTTTAACTAAAATGTCTTCAATACCAACGTTTTCAACTTCCTTAATAACTTCTTCACGTCCATGTGCAGTGACCATTACAAGAGCAGGAAGTTTATTTAACGGCAATTCTTGAATAGCTTTTGCTGTTTCAATTCCATCCATTTCAGGCATCCGCCAATCTAAATAAATGACTTCGAACGGCGAGCCTTCCGCATCGGCTTGTTGAATAAGTCGCAACGCTTCTTTGCCACTTTCAGCTTTTGCCACTTTGAAAGACATACTGACCAATAAATCCTCTAAAACGTGTCGCGCCATTTCGTTATCGTCCACGACCAACACATGACGACCGCGTAAATCGGGTGACGGTATTAAAATTTTCGCTTTGCCTTCCGCTTTCCCTAATTTTGCCGTGAACCAGAATGTGCTGCCTTTGCCAACCTCACTGTCTACACCGACTTCGCCACCCATCAATTCTGCGAGTTGTTTTGCAATCGCTAAACCCAATCCCGTGCCGCCATATTTACGACTTGTAGACGTATCCGCTTGTTGGAAAGATTGGAATAATTTGGCTTTGCCTTCAGGTGTTAAACCGATGCCTGTATCGCTGACAGCAAAATGTAAAAAGACATCTGTTTTTGTCTCTTCAAGCACTTTTGCTGAAATAATAATTTCACCTTGTTCGGTAAATTTCACCGCATTATTACCGTAATTGATGAGAATTTGTCCAAGTCGTAGGGAATCGCCATTAAGAAATTGCGGCACATTTTTATCAATATCAAAAATCAGTTCCAAGCCTTTATCGTGGGTTTTTTCAGAAATTAAATTTGCCAAATTGTCTAACACGTTGGCAAATTCAAAATCGGTATTTTCAACTTCTAATTTGCCCGCTTCGATTTTTGAAAAATCTAAAATATCGTTAATGATGCCCAGTAAATGCTGACCCGAACCTTGAATTTTTTTAACATAATCACTTTGGCGCGTTGTTAAATCCGTTTTCAACACTAAGTGCGACATTCCGATAATGGCATTCATTGGCGTGCGGATTTCATGACTCATATTTGAAAGAAAATCCGATTTCATTTTGGTGGCATTTTCAGCGAGTTCTTTGGCTTCCAAAATTTCATCGGCGATTCGTTTGGCTATCGTCACATCTCGCACGGACACGCAAGCACACAAACCACGTCCGCCTAAATCAGGTAAATGACTTAAACCGACTTCAACAGGAAATGCGGTGCCGTCTTTGCGAATCGCGGTTAATTCAAGACCGTCTCCCATTGCTCGCGCCACTTTTTCGCCATTCATGAATTTTGCTCGCATCGCGGGATGTTTAGCGCGAATTCGCGTTGGTACCAGCATATCAACACTTCGTCCGCATAATTCGCGTGCGGCATAACCAAAAATTTCTTCTGCCCTTGGATTACATAAAATCACAATCCCGCTTTTATTAACAACTAACATCGCATCAGGGGCAGATTCGACAATGCCAGAAAACCAGGCTTGCGTGTCTTGCAGTTCAGATTGTTGCAATTCAAGGCGTTCTTTCGCATCACGAATTTCGTCAGCGGCTTGTTTCGCTACTGTAATATCACGCATTGCAATGCAAGCACATTCACCACGTCCACCTAAATCAGGTAAATGACTTAAACCGATTTCAGCAGGAAATTGACTACCGTTTTTGCGAACGCCAGTTGTATATTTTTCAAGTCCCATAGTGAAAATACTTTCGACTACCAGCGCGTCCATCATTTCCCATTGC
Source organism: uncultured Methylomagnum sp. (assembly GCA_964558865.1). Classification (GTDB taxonomy): domain Bacteria; phylum Pseudomonadota; class Gammaproteobacteria; order Methylococcales; family Methylomonadaceae; genus UBA10906. Next base: position 6,789 of record CAZLGN010000006.1, on the reverse strand, counting down.
AATTCGCCCGAAGCGTAACCAAAAATGGCTTCCGCTCTTGGATTACAAAGAATGATTTCACCTTTGTTATTCACCACAAACATCGCATCAGGAGCCGATTCAATAATGCCACGAAACCACGCCTCAGTATCTCGAAGTTCGTTTTGCTGCATTTCCATTTCAATCGTTTGTTCTTCCAGTTTTGCCGATTGTTTGGTCATGCGTTCTGACTGTTCAAGTGTTTCTTGTAACAGTTCACGAGTTGCAACATTTCCCGACAAAATTTGTATTTTTGCGGCAATAACAGGTAAAAAATTATCTAAAAATTCTGTCGCCCACGGATCAATTTTTTCAATCGAGCCAAGTTCAAAAACACCCAATACGGTGCCATTATGAACAATGGGTAAAATCAGTTCGTATAGAATGCCAACAACGCCTAAACCAGTCATCACGCCTACGGCTGCATCGGTTGGAACTTCTAACACAATCTTTTTACGATTTTTGACGGCTTGTCCAACCAAACCTTGCCCAACTGCAAAAGACATTGCATGAATCCTATCATCACAACCGTAACCGCCAACGCGATTCAAAACTTGTTTTTTGGAATCCAAAATATATAACGCACCATAAATCATTCGCAGCATCGGCACGATTTGCGAGGCTAACGTATCGCCAAATTCTGCATAAGTCGAAGCAGTTAAAATCGCTTGGTCAATATCTGCAACCGATTGTTTTACCTTGCGTTGATATTCCATTTCATTGCTGGATTGGCGATAGCTTTCAAGCAATCGGGCTAAATCACCAATTTCGGATTTATCATTTTCATAACCAAACGTGATGGATTTATTGCCACTTAACAATTTTTGCGTGTTATCGGTCAGCTCGATTAACGGCGAAACGACTTTGCGCTGATAGAAAAATAAAACAGCGGTTAAAATCGCTATCATGTTTAAAACTAACGTGGCTAACGCAATTTTTGCAGTTATGTCTGCCCTAACACTTAATTCTTCTGTACTTTTACTGAATCGCGCCACAATTAAATCCCGCGAATCCCGAATCACGTTAGTGATAGCATCTTTATTTTTAACGTACTCTTCACCGTAGACAGCATTGATAGCTGTTTTTGAATCGCCCGCACGAGTCGCTGAAAATGCCTTTTCCTCAAGTGCGATAAGCAAATCTGACGTGTCTTTTGCTTTTTTAATCAGTGCAATTTCTTCGGGTTCAAGTCCCATTTTTTCTAAATCCGCGACAGATTTCTCAAGCGTTTGAGTGACATTTGCTTCGAGGTCATAGGCTTGTGCATATTTTTCATCGCCTGTCGCCGCAAACGCTCTCACTAAATCAGTCAAAAAATCATCTGCATCGACAAATTTCGTGCCGATTTGAAAGGAATCGAGTTGAAACTTCAACGCCTGATTTCGCTTATTAAAACTATCGAGGGCGATTAAATTGGTAGCAATACTGATGAACGATAATATAAATACGCTGATGGTAATTAACTTGCTGATGTTACTGATACGCATAGCAATCTCGGGAATAAATAGGAGTTTTTGTTATTCGATTATGTGACCATTTTTTCATCAGAATTACTTTACCAAACCGTAATATTTCAAAATTTGCTGATAAGACTTATCAGCTTTCATTTTTTTAAGCTGTGAATCAATGCCATCTGCTAACACTTGTGCATCAGGAATTTTTTTACTGACAGTTAAATAACAAGGCGTTCTAAGAATGGGCGTTGAATCCAGTTCAAGTTTTTGAGCAAGTTCTGGCATTTCTTTCGTGATGAAATAATTCAAAATGGATTCATCTTCAAGCGTGACATCGATTTGCCCAGCAACTAATTTTTTTATCATGCTGGGCAAATCAGGACTTTCATCACGAGTGAAATTTTGAGCTGCCAGAAATGAATCGCCATAACCGTAACCTGGCATAATGCCGACTTTTTTACCTGCCAAAGAATTCATGCCTTTGAATGTCCACCCATCCCCTTTGCGTTTTAAAAAAACCACTCTGCCATCCAAAATAGGCTGTTTAGTAAAAATAAAATTTTCTTCCCGTTCCTTTGTTTTCCACATACATGACTCAACTGCATATTCACCTGCGGCGACATTCTCAATGGATTTTGCCCATGCGTTATAAAAAAACTCTGGCTGATAACCTAATTGTGTAAGAGCGTCAGAAGCAATTTTGTTGATTGGGCCACCATGTTCAAGTTTTTTGCCTGTTAGTGGCAACCATTCACCCGTGCCGAGTTTGATTTTTTTCTCTTCAGCATAACTTGCCGTCATGACACCACTAAAAAAGATACCCGCGCAAATTGTTTGAATCATAATTTTTTTAAACATAATCAGCTCCATCAGTTAAGTGTGTTTCGAATTCGGGTGTACGTTGAAAAATATGAATAGAAGTAGCGAGAATGTGTAGCAGTGCATCTAACAATTTCAATTCTCGATTACCGAGCGATTCAAAATAAGCAAACTCAAGTACGCCTTTTAATTCATTGGCATGAAGGACAGGCAATATAAAAATATGAGTAGGATTGAAAACGCCACAACCTAAATGGATTTTAATGTAATCATTTGAGCTGGCAGCAATCATAATCGGCTTTTTTTCTAAAGCGCATTGCCCGATTAAACCGTCGCCAAATTTAAAATTTCGTTTCAACATATCCAAATTTGTCTGACCGTAACCTTCTACCCATTGCAGCATATTATTTTGATTAACATAGAGTAAGGCGTGCGGTATTTTTAACAGTGGACAGACCATTAAAAAAAAGATTCGTGAAAGATCGGCTAAATCATTCGCTTGTTGAAATTGTGAAAACAAATCCGCTTCCAATTTTTTACACCAGCGTTCTTCGTCCAATGTTTGAGCAATGTCTTGTAAAATTTTTAATGATTTTGCCATATTCCCCACTTCGTTTTGATACTCCGCGTGCGGAATAACAATATCGAGCTGTCCTTGAGCAAGGTTTTCAACACTTTCGCTTAAATCTTTGAACGGTTTTCGAATCGAATTACTGATTAACGCGCCCATTCCAACACTGCCTAAAAAACCAAATGCTAATACCACAATCGTGAATCGTTGAATTGCATCTGCTTTTTCGGCGTTAATGTCATTTGATTTTTTAACATCTTCTTGTTTGAAATTTGAAATATCACTTAATGCGTCTTCTGTTGCACTTAACGTCGCATTAAATGCTGGGCTGACAATTAAATCAATTGCCTCGCCGTCGCTGAATAATTCGCCGTTATTTAACAAAATAACAATCTGCTCAACAGAACGGGAAAAATCTAAAAATAATTTTTTGAAAACAGCCAGTTTAGCTTGTTCTGCGGGAAGCATTAAGCGTTTTTGAACTTCAATAAGTTCGCTTTTTATTTCCAATTCTGAAGTTTGAAGAGCTTTTCTGGCAACCTCTCTTTCAGCAGAATTCGAAGTCATTGCCATTTGACGTAAATAACGACCAATGCCGCTTAAATTAAGCTGGGCTTTTTGAATATGCGAAACGCCGAGCAAATCGATTTCATACGATTTTTGCGTGCTATTTTTGAGCGTTTGGGTAGTAAAAATACTTTGAATACCGACTGTCGCGGTAATGAGATAGACAAATCCCAAAACCAGCAGCAACTTCGTATTAAGTGTTTGACGTTCAAGAATTTTAAAGATAGTGGGAATTGCCATGTTATTGCTTTATCGTTTTGAGTTGGGGAATTAAAAATAATAACCGATGTTGATATTTAGCCGTGTTCCGTCGTTATTTATAGCGGTGCCTGAACCTAAACCATTGGTAAATTGTGGCGACATATAAGTTGAATTTTTACCCAGCATATAATCAACACCAACAAACACTTTGCCCGCATTAAACGAAATACCTGTCACATTTTCGCGCGAATCATTAAATCCTGTAATCCGTTTATCAAGCACACTAAAATCGTTATAAATCGTAAAGCCGCTAAAAATACCAAACTTAAAATCAAACGCATAACTCAGATTAGCCATGTAGATATTGCCTTTTGTGGCGAGATTATTTGAAAATCCCCACGCGCCAACTTGAATTGTTTGGGGCGAACCCGCCAGTCGATAATCGTAGTTAATTGCTTCTAATTTCACACCCACGTTGCCAAATGTTCCGATGTAATGCACCGCTGTTGCATCTCTACGTCCATTTTGTCCAATTGAACTATCTATTTCACCATTCATATATGACACGCCGAACACGGATTTAATCGCTTCACTATGTTGAATTGTGTAAGTAATTCGCGCCATTGCGGTGTTACGTTCTTCGTTACCATTAACCGCGTGAAAGCTATAACGCGCGGATTCTTGCTCTAAATAATTGCCCTTTTGTTCATTCGCCCAACCGTGACCGCCATCGTGCGGATAAAAAGCGACTTGTGTTTCTACGTCCCCATCTTTGCGCGAATACTTCAATCCTAAACTTTGAGCATCTTCAAGCCCTGCATAATAGGCAATAGATTCAAAAAAATTATTACCCGCATAAGGCGTTATGCCAAATGGATGCGAATGAAATCCTGCAATCAATTCGCTTTTGTCTTCAAAACGATAACCGCCCCAGAGATGTTGCAAAATAATCATTTCGCCGCCTTTTGTTCCGCCTGTTACGGTGTCGGAATAGCGATAAAAACGCAGTTGTCCCGAACTAAAAAATGTTTCATTGTCGTAAGTAAAACCGCCACGAAGTGTGTCGAATTCGAGTTCACCTTGCCGATTTGGATTGTAATCGAGATATTGAAAGTTGCCGCGAAGCGCACCATTAAACTTCAATGACGATTGTTTTTCTTCGTCGGCAAAAGCAAAATCATTTGTGATAGCAACGATTAACAATCCAAATGTAGCGACAAGGCGGAGTAAATTTTTCATTAAAGATTTGCCTTCGATTCAATAATTCCTCCACCTAAACAGACTTCGCCTTGATAAAAAACAACAGATTGTCCTTCGGTAATTGCCCGCTGTGGTTGTGAAAAAATCACTTCAATTTGCCTGTTTTCTAATGGCGTAACGACACAATCTTGATCTTCTTGGCGATAACGGGTTTTGGCTTTGCAATGCAGCGTTTCAGTTAATGGACGATTGCTGCACCAATCAAGCTGATCAGCAATCAGTGAATTGTGCAACATTAACGGGTGGTCGTGACCTTGCCCGACGATTAACACATTATTTACCACGTCTTTATGCAACACATACCACGGTTCATCAGGCGCATCTTTTACACCGCCAATCCCTAAACCTTGCCGCTGTCCGAGTGTGTAATACATTAAACCGTGATGTGGCGCGATATATTGCCCTTCAGGTGTTCGCATTTCACCAGGTTGAGTCGGCAAATAACGTTTCAAAAATTCGCTAAATTTACGCTCCCCAATAAAACAAATGCCCGTACTGTCTTTCTTTTTTGCATTTGCAAAGCCAGCTCGCTCCGCCATTGCGCGAATTTCAGGTTTATATAAATGACCGATTGGAAAAAGTGTGCGTGAAAGCGGTTTTTGTCCAAGCGTGTATAAAAAATAACTCTGCTCTTTGTTAGAATCTAAGCCTTTCAGTAACTGAAATTCGCCGTTATTTTCAGCCACCCGTGCATAATGTCCCGTGGCAATAAAATCCGCGCCTAAATCATCAATCGCGTAATGCAAAAAGGCTTTAAATTTAACGTGTTTGTTGCACAAAATGTCGGGATTTGGCGTGCGTGCGGCTTTGAATTCCGACAAGAAAACTTCAAAAACTTCGTCCCAGTATTCGGCTGCAAAATTGACGGTTTTTAATTCGATTCCCAACGTGTCACAAACTTGTTGCGCGTCGGCTAAATCTTGCATCGCGGTGCAAAATTCGGTGCCGTCGTCTTCCTCCCAATTTTTCATAAACAAGCCCGTAACGTTGTGACCTTGTTCGAGTAAAAGTAACGCCGTCACAGACGAATCAACGCCGCCAGACATACCGACAATAATGTTTTTACGCATAATTAAAATTTAAAGGCAAATGAAAAGAATAAAGGGACGGTTTTTAATCACGTTCTTTGAGCAAGCAATAAAGGGCTTCAACTTCTGTTCTCGCCCACGGTGTTTTTCGTAAAAAGATTAAACTCGATTTGATGCTTGGCTCATTGTAAAAACATCGGAGTTGTACCAATTTACTCAATTTTCGCCAGCCATAATGTTCAACTAGTTCGTTGAGTATTGTTTCTAACGTCACGCCGTTTAAGTGTTGGCGCAGTTTTTTGTCTGTCATTTGTTTAATTTTTCGTTGAATTTTATCGTTTTCACGTCAAAACGTGAAAACGATAAATTTGGATTACGCTTAATCTTCCCAAGTTCTACCGTCACGCGCCAACAACGCATCAGCGGCATTAGGTCCCCACGTTCCCGCCGAATAGGCTTTAGGACCATCGCTCAATCTACTCCACGCATGTTGAATTGAATCAACCCATGTCCAGGCGGCTTCGGTTTCTTCACGACTGATGAAAAGTTTATTATTACCACGCATAGCTTCGAGTAATAAACGTTCATAACCACCCGATGCGCGAGCTTTTCTCTTTGTATCAACGAAACTCAAATCCAATTTATTTTTTTGAAGGCGAATCGAACCGTTGATGCACGGAATTTTACTCAACATTTCAATTTCTACACCTTCTTTCGGTTGGAGATAAATCACCAATTTATTGGGCGGCAAGTCCTGAAAACTCGCCTTAAAAATGTTATGCGGTAATTGTTTGAACGTGATGATAATTTCGGTGCGTTTGCGATTCATACGTTTGCCTGTGCGTAAATAAAACGGTACGCCAGACCAACG